>NZ_CP009432.1 GCF_000960995.1 Burkholderia glumae LMG 2196 = ATCC 33617
CACCGAGCAGCGAGAAGCTGAAGGACCGCGTATTCGACGAGGCCGAGCAGATGGCTGCGGCAGCGCCATCGGAGGACCCCGACGACGACGCGTTCGCGTTGCCGGACACAGGGCTGCCCGCACCCGATGAGCCAGAGCGGGGCAAGCGAGGCCGCAAACCGTTGCCGGCCGAGCTGCCGCGCCAGCGCATTGAATACGATCTACCCGACGATGAGAAGGTCTGCCCCTGCTGCCGCAGCGCGATGCATCGCATGGGCGAAGAAGTCAGCGAGCAACTGCACTTCGAAGTGAAAGCCTCTGTGCTGCAGCACGTTCGCTTCAAGTACGCATGTCGCCACTGCGAGCGCAATGCCGAGAGCACGCCGATCGTGACCGCCCCGATGCCGGCGCAGCCGCTGCCGGGCAGCAATGCGAGCGCAGCGCTCATCGCCACCGTGACGGCGGGCAAATATGTCGATGGCACGCCGCTATACCGCATGGAGGATGCGCTCTCGCGCGCGAACATCGCGGTGGGCCGCGGCACGCTGGCCAACTGGATCATCCGGCCCGCTCAACTGCACTACAGCCGACTGTACGAGGCCTTGCGCCAAACGCTGCTATCGCAACAGTTGATTCACGGCGACGAGACGACGGTGCAGGTTCTCAAAGAACCGGGCAAGACCGCGCAAAGCACCTCGTATATGTGGGTCTATCGCAGTGCCGAGCAATGCGAGCAGCCGGTGGTGCTGTTCGACTACCAGCCAGGGCGCGGCCAAGAGTATCCGCAAGCGTTCCTGGCCGGATACACGGGCATGCTGATGAGTGACGGCTACGCTGCGTGGCGCACGCTCGACGCAGCGACGCACTTGGGCTGCCTTGCCCACGCCCGTAGGGCGTTCGTCGATGCGCTCAAAGGTCAGAAGAAGCCCGGTGGGCGTGCGGCACAGGCTCTTGAGTACTTCAAGGCGTTGTATCAGGTCGAGACGCTCGCCAAGGGCGGTCTGCCCGAAGGAGAAACCCGCGACGATTACACGTACCGATTACGCCAGGAACATAGCGTGCCGTTGCTCACTGCATTCAAGACCTGGCTGGACGAGCAGGCGCCACACGTGTTGCCCGAAAGTCTGCTGGGCAAGGCGATCAGCTATACGCGCAATCAATGGGAGTATCTGAGCCGCTACGTCATCGACGGCCGCGCCCCAATCGACAATAACGTTATCGAACGCGACATCAGGCCCTTCTGCACAGGCCGCAAATCTTGGCTGTTCAGCGACACGGTCGCTGGCGCGAAGGCGAGCGCAATGGTCTACAGTCTCATGCTCACGTGCCGCGCATGCAACGTCGAGCCGTATGCCTACCTGCTTCATGTGCTCACCGAACTGCCTCAGCGAGCCCCGGATGCCGACATCACGGACTTGCTGCCGTTCAACTTCGCGAAACGGCAAACGGCTACACCGCCGCCGCCTTGATCGATCGAGCGCATAGCTTCGGCCCGACCGTCAACGTGTGGCGAATTGAGCGCTTACCGAAAATACCGCGCCGGCGTAATTCGTTGCTGACCCGAACCTGCCCGTGGGCGGGCTGCTCGATGGCATAGGCCAGCACGGCGATTTCCGTCGCTTCATCGACTCGATTCTTGGGATTCGGCTTGCGCCGATTGCTGTCGAACAGGGCATCGACGCCGCCCTCGGCCACGGCATTCTGATAGCGGTAGAACGTATCGCGCGACAGCCCCATCACCTTGCAGGCCTTCGACACGTTCCCGAGCTCGGTGGCCAGATTCAGCAGACCGATCTTGTGGCGGATGACATTTTGGTTGAGACTACTCACGGGGTTACTCCTTGGCGCTTGCGCGCTGTTTTGATGAAGATTCGCACCTCTATCAAAACGGGTAACCCCGCCTCTTGGCAAGGCCTTACTGTCAGATCAAGTCTGAACTTCTACAGCTAATGTGCTATGCGAGCGAGTCGTGGCGCTAATGCCTGCGCTGGTTGCGCCATTGGCGATCGAGCCTCAAGCCGCACTGCGTCGCATGCGAGCCGACTAGGTGAACCTTCGCGTACAGATACCGATCCCTGTCTGAATCGTGGCGCCACTCACGCTGCCCGCCAACAGCGGGACTGCGCGTCGCCGAATACGATATTGACCACCCAGCCGCGGCCTAGCTGGTCCGACGCACGGACGACGAGCGCGGGTACCATTCATGGGTCAAACCAGAATTCACCTTACCAGCTGCGACTATGGGAATCTTCATCAGTACGGCAGCGATTCATCCGCAGTGTTGATCATTTAATGCTGCTAGAGAAGCAATGAATTGTGCTATCCAAATCACACCCGCTGCGCAAGCAGCAGCTTGCTAGCGATTCGCCTCCAACCGTGTGAATGCGATGCGCGACTGCTTCACGGTCAGCAAACGTTGCAACGCGACATCAGTAAGCCGAGGTGGCGTGCCAGACAGATGCTTGATCAAGCATGTTGCATGAGCAGCAACTGCGCAGCAGACCTGTTGCTGTATCTTCATACGTGTCGCGAATATAAATTCTTATGCCCGACCGATTTGCTAATAATCCGCGCTCGCGGTTCGCGTTCGATGCGATCACACTGAAATCGTCTAAGCCGCGTCAAAACATTTCGTCAACTGCACCGTTTGCGAGGTTGGCACGGTATTCGCTGCATCAGGCGTCGGGAGCCGGCACGCCTCCGCCGGCTGAATGACTTGATGAGTTGGGCAATGCGAAACGGATACAGAATCGTCGCGGTATCAGGCAATACACAGCAGCCGTCGCGCACGCTGACTCTTGTCAAGACGCTACTCGATAGACTCGCGGCTGCGCTCCCGGTAGATACGCACCTCGTCGAACTCGGTACGCTTGCACCGGAACTCGGTAGCGTCCTGTCCCGCGCGCACGCGACTGCCGCTATCGAGACCGACTTGAGATCAATCGAAACCGCTGATGCACTCTTGGTCGCGAGCCCCGTCTATCGGGCATCTTATACCGGGCTGTTTAAGCATCTGTTCGACCTAGTGCATCACGAAGCACTGGTCGACATGCCGGTGCTGCTCGCGGCAACTGGTGGAAGTGATCGTCATGCGCTGGTCATCGATCATCAATTGCGGCCGCTATTCAGTTTCTTCCAGGCGCACACACTGCCAATAGGCGTGTACGGGACCGAGTCCGATTTTTGCGATTACCAGATCGCAAGCCCGACGCTGCATGCACGCATCGATCTAGCGATCGCGCGCGCGGCAACCGTCATCCGAGTGCGCCGTCCCGAGCTCGCGGCCGACGACATGTTGCGTACCGTCGTATCGCCTGACGCTGCCACAGCAGCGACTTTTACGCAGTTAGGCTGATTCCGCCAATTTTCGACAGGATATCTTCCATGAGTCAATCACCCGCTTCCCGCGACGCCGTCAAATTCGCCTATTGGGTGCCGAATGTCAGCGGCGGCTTGGTCGTTAGAGGCCAGTTCAAAAACTCCCGAGAGGGGCTGTTTACTTCCTCGGCAAGCTGTTAACCTTGGGCATCAGAACAACGGAAGTCCAAGGATGGAAGCGCCAATCATTGACGACGAACTGTGGATACTGATCGAACCATTGCTGCCACCTGCGAAGCTTCGAGCGAAGAGCGATCCTGGTCGCCCGCGCGTGTCCGACCGTGCGGCTCTCAACGGCATCCTGTTCGTGTTCAAAACGGGAATTCGTTGGAACCACTTGCCGACTCGTCTGGGCTTTGGCTCGGGCGCCACATGCTGGCGGCGATTGAGCGACTGGCAAAAGGCTGGTGTATGGGACCAACTGCACGAGTTGCTACTCGACAAGTTGCGTGCGGCCGGCCAAATCGATCTGTCATACGCTGCGGTCGATTCGTCGTCCGTGCGCGCCGTTGGGGCGGGCGAAAAACTGGCCCGAACCCCACCGATCGCGCGCGACCCGGTTCCAAGCACCACGTCCTCGTAGACGCCAACGGCGTTCCTCTCGTTGCGATCCTGACTGGCGCGAACACCAACGACGTCACGCAGTTGCTGCCGCTCGTTGATGCGATTCCACCCATTCGCGGCGTTCGTGGCCGACCGCTTCAGAAGCCCGGCGTCGTCTACGCCGATCGCGGCTACGATTCCACCCGACATCGTCGCGCGTTGCGCGAACGCGGTATCAAGCCCGTGATCGCCAAGCGCCGGACCGAGCATGGCAGTGGTCTGGGCAAGTATCGTTGGGTGGTCGAACGTACGCATTCCTGGCTCCACAATTTCCGGCGCCTACGCACTCGCTTCGAGCGAAGTGCCTACATTCACGAAGCATTCCTCAAACTTGGCTGCTCGATCATCTGTTGGAACATCTTCAGACGAGCTGAGCAGGGTTTTTGAACTGGCCTCTTAGTACGATTGAGCAACGCACGGACTGGAGTCTCGACTACAACATGCGGCTCGCCAAGGTCGCAGAGGCAGCTGGATTTGACTACGCTTTGAGCCAGATTCGCTTCACCGCCGGCTACGGCGCCGAACATCAGCACGAGCCGGTATCCTTCAGCCAAGCGCTGCTCAGTGCGACGCACAAGTTGAAGTTGATCGCCGCGATCCTGCCCGGCCCATGGAATCCGGCGGTGGTTGCCAAGCAGATCGCAACGATTGACCACATCTCGAACGGCCGCATTGCGGTCAATATCGTCAGTGGCTGGTTCAAAGGCGAATTCACCGCGATCGGTGAGCCGTGGCTCGAACACGATGAGCGCTATCGGCGCTCTAACGAATTTATCCGTGCCCTGAAAGGAATCTGGACGCAAGACAACTTCACCTTCAAGGGCGACTTCTATCGCTTCAACGATTACACGCTGAGCCCAAAGCCGTTGCAGAAGCCGCATCCCGAAATCTTCCAGGGCGGTAGTTCGCGCGCCGCTCGCGACAACGCAGCCAGCGTGTCCGACTGGTACTTCACTAACGGTAACACGCCGGAAAACCTAAAGACACAGATTGACGATATTCGTGCGAAAGCGGAGAAGAACGGGCATAGGGTGCGCATCGGGGTGAATGCATTCGTGATTGCTCGCGATACTGAAGCAGAAGCGAGCGCCGTGCTCGACGACATCATTCGGCACGCGCATGTAGAGGCCGTCAAAGCGTTCGGCAGTGCGGTGAAGGAAGCGGGCAAGGCATCGCCGGAAGGCGAGGGAAATTGGGCAAAGTCGACCTTCGAGGATCTCGTCCAGTACAACGACGGGTTTCGGACCAACTTGATCGGAACTCCGCAACAGATTGCCGAGCGAATCGTCGCGCTGAAGGCGATCGGAGTCGATCTGATTCTCGCTGGATTCCTGCACTTCATCGAGGAAGTCGAATACTTCGGCGAGAGGGTGATGCCGCTCGTCCGCGAGTTGGAGACGCGTCAGGCCGCCGGGTGCCGCAGCACGACCGTGTAACCAGGTCGGCGGGGCCCTTCTTGGCGGAGGTATGTCACTGGAAGCACCTCAGCAACGCCGACCTTGAAGTCACGCCGGGTGGAATTGAGGAGCAAAGAAGAACCCTTCGCCATATCGCGGTTTCCGTTTTCCAGCCGCAGTTATCGGTTGCTCGGCAACCGGTCGGTGACGATCTTGCGCGGTACCGGGCAGGAACGCAGCACACGCTGGAAAAAGCGCTTCGCTGCGGCCTTGTCGCGCTGCTTCTGCAGCAGGATATCCAGCTCGGCGCCGTGTTCGTCGACCGCCCGCCACAGAAGCCAGAACTCGCCACGCAAATATACGAACATTTCGTCCAGATGCCAGGTGCGGCCCGGCTTTCCTCGCACAGCCTTGACCCGCTGGGCGAAGGTCGCACCAAATTTGTCGCGTTATCGGCGGATCGTCCCGTGGCTGACGCTCACGCCGCGCTCGAATAGCAGCTCCTCGATGTCGCGTAGGCTCAGCTGGAAGCGGAAATACCCGCGCACCGCCTGGCTGATGATCGCTGCGGGGAATCGATGGCCGTGGTAGAGCGCGCTTTTGGTTTCATCGGCCCATCTTACGCGACCATACCTGCCAACGTGACAGCGCCATGCAGCGCCGCGTCGCCGCCCGCCAGTTGCCGGCGCGGCGCCCGCGAGAGCCGGGACAGATAGCTGGAGATCGGGATCGACATGCAGAATTAGTCGTCCGTGCTCTTCCACGCATGCGGTTGCGAACGTCGCACCTCGATGCACTGTCAGCAGCTAACTGCTCCCGGCTCATAGATGATTTGTGTAACGCGGCGACTTTCCCACAGTCTAAACTTGGGAGACCACTTCAGTTTGCCTGGTGAGCGAAATCAGCATGTCACCGATCAGGCTGCCCCGCTCGTCCGCGGCACGTTGGCCTTCTTCGTATTGGAAGAGGAACCGCTCCATCAGTTGGGAATCGATCTCCGCCACACGTTTCTCCATCGCTCTGCCTCTCGGCGGCTCGGTGCCAGCGTCTCGCGCTTGCTTGTCGATGCTGCGCATCAATTTGAAAAAACGAGTCTCATCCTCAGCGCTCCAGTTGCACTCGGCCTTCAGGCACGCTTGAACGAATCCACAAAGGGCCGCGACGAATTCTGCCAGCAGGTCCGGATTGCGGGCCAACGAAGACGCCGCTGCTACCAGCACGGCGGCGGCCCTTGCCCGGTTCCCTTCGGTGGGCCCGGCGGCTGCCTCCTGGGCCGCTTGCGCGACGGCCGCCCACCTCGCGTCCGCCTGGTGCGAGCCGTCCATCTCCGCAGCATGCAGCGCGGCCACCTCGCCCCGAATCGCAAGCAACGCCGCGTCCCCACCCAGCGTATCCGAGAGAAGCGGACTCGCCAGAACGGCGTTCAGTAGGCGGCGCGGCAGCGCCGAGAGGTTGGCGCCCACCAGGACGCTCTCCAGCCAGTCGGCGACGAATACCGCCGCGTTGAAATTGGTGCCACGATAGCTCGAGAGCATCCTCACGGTCTCAAGCACGTCGGTCGGCATGCCCAGCGCGACCGCGCACTCGTCCGGATCGGAGGTGCCGGCCACGAAGGCGAGCGCACCGGTGACCTTTTCCGGCCACATGGGCGTATTCGGATCGGCCTGCTTGAGTTCGAGGTAGTCGCGCAATCGAGCGATCCGCTCGGCTTTCAGCTGCGCATCGCCGCCGAACGCGGACAGCGTGACGGCGGGCTTGGCCAGTTGCGTGACGGTTCCCAGGTGCGCATCGAGGTAGCTGGCGAGTTGCGTGGCCGAACGGGGCCCCACTATGCGCCCCGCCTCGTCGGCACCCTTCATGAGCACCAGGGTGGGAATGCCGCGCACGCCAAAGCGCTCGCGCAGGCCAGGATGCTCGTCGACGTTGACTTGACGATGTCGACCTTGCCTTCGAAGTTCCACGCCACTTTCTCGAGCGTCGGCGCCAGCGCCTTGCACGGCCCGCACCATTCCGCCCAGAAGTCGATCAGCACCGGACGGCTGTTCAGCGTCACATCGGCCTCGAAGCTCGCTTCGGTCACACTTTTCAAGCTGCTCATTTCAGATTCCTGTTTACAAGTTCTATCTCGTCGGGCCTTGCCCGACCGACCCACCGGCATCGTCGCGACGCCATCGCGGCGTCATGCCGGATACGCGGACGGCGCCCGGCCGGCCGCCCTCCCCCATGCCGCCGCTTGCGGCTTGGGCGAGAAATCGATGGTCTGCTGATGAAAGGCCTGCAGTTCCTTGCGATGCGCGACGCTGAGGACGGTGGCATGAGGCAGCCGGTCGATCAGCAACTGGTAGAGATGGTGCTCGCTCTGCGGATCGAGGGCCGACGTGCATTCGTCGAGAAAGATCGTCGACGGGCGGGCCAGCAGCACGCGCGCGAACGCCACGCGCTGCTGCTCGCCGCCGGAAAACCGGTCGCTCCAGCGGTCGGCATCGAGCAACGATCCGGCATAGGCGCCCAGGCCGCAGGCGCGCAGCACTTCCGCGCATTCGCTGTCGGTGTAGGCCGAGGCTTCGCGCGGGTACGCGATCGCTGCCTTCAGCGTTCCGGCGGGGATGTAGCTGCGCTGCGGCACGAACACGGCGCGCTCGGCGCAGCGGGCGACTGCGCCCTCGCCATACGGCCAGAGGCCGGCCAGAGCCCTGAGCAGCGTGCTCTTTCCGCTGCCGGACGGCCCCCGCACCAGGCAGCGCGAGCCCGGCGCGAGCGAGAAATCGGGCACGCGGGTAATCTCCTCGCCGCTCGCGTCGCGCAGCACCAGGCCGGTGGCCGCCACGGCGCCTTCCTGCGCGGCGCTCAACGCGACGCCGGCCTGCGGCTCTTGCGAGTAGACGTAGAGAAATTCGCGAAGCCGGTTTGCCTCGGCGCGCCAGGCGGTGAACCCCAGATAGGCTTGAGGGAAAAACGCCAGCGAACTCGACACGGAACCGAACGCCGCGTTGGAACGCATCAGCCCGCCCAGCGTCATCCCGCCCGTCATCAACTGCGGCAAGACCAGCAAGGTCGGCACCACCGAGCCGACTTGCCCGACGAGATTGGTGAACAACGAGACCCGCGTATTGACCCAAAGCAGCGCATAGAGATTCGAGACCACCTGGCGGAACGCCCCGTTCAGCCGGGTGCTTTCCGCGCCGTTCCCATCGAAGAAGGCGATCTGCTCGGCGAACTCGCGCACCCGCACCATCAGCACGCGAAAATCGCCTTCCACGCGGTTCTGCTTGGCGTTGAGCGTGATCAGGCGCCGGCCCAGCAGATGGGTGGCCAGGAAAAACAGGCCCTGGTAGATGAACACCGCGTAGACCAGGTAGCCATGGATGCTGTATTGATGGCCGCCGACATGCAGATCCAGGGAATGACCGATCGACCACAGGATCACGCTGAAGCTCACGATGCTCACGGGTACATGAAGGGCGTTCATTGACAACAGCAACGTATCCTTGACGAACAGTTTCGCATCCTCCGCGATACGCTGATCGATGTTCTCGAGCGCGCGGTCGCGCTCGATGCGATAGTAGGTATGACGGGCCAGCCATTGCTCGGCCAGCCAGGTCGTCAGCCATCGGCGCCAGCGAATCTCGACGATCGATAGCAAAATCCCAGTGGAAATCGTCACCGCGGCACCCGCCATCGACACCAGCAGAAACTGCAGAAGCAGGTGCGGAAGCGTCTGAAACCTGCTGGATCCAACCGCGTCATAGAATATGCCGGTCCAGCGATTGAGCCAGATCGCGATATAGGTATTGGCCCAGCCCGCGCCGAGCACGTAGACGAGCATCAGCGCCGACAGCACGCCCTCCCTGGTGACCCAATACGGCTGGATCAGCTTCCAGACGGTGGGAAAGTGGCGCCTGGCTTCCCGATCCTCCGCGCGGTCGGCCGGGAATGCCCGATTCATGGTCATTGCGAGTCCTTCGTCGGTTGCATGACAAAGTTGATCTTGTTCAGACCGCCGCCCTGCAGCGCTGTGAGGACCGCGGCCACCTTGCCGTACTCCACGTGCTGATCCGCATTGATGTTGACGGCGGGCGGCTCGCCCTGCCTCGCGGCCGCCTCGACACGCAGCTTCAGTGCCGCGTCGTCGACCACCGCCTTGTTCCACAGCACGGTCTTGTCGGCCATGATCGAGAGATCGATATCCTGGCTTTTCGACTCGGCCGGCTGCGCCGCCGCCTTCGGCAAATCGACCTTCACCGCCTTGTTGATGACCGGCAGTGTCACGATGAAAATGATCAACAATACCAACATGACGTCGATCAGCGGCGTCATGTTGATGTCGTTCATCACGCCTTCGTCGTTGTTGCCATCCATGAGAATCGACACGATGAACTCCCCGCTCAGGCAGTAGCGCTGACGCGCTTACTCGCCACCGGTGCCGCAGGCGCCTGGCGAACGTCGCAGTGGGCCTTGGCGCCCGTCACGAAATACACGTGCAGTTCATGCACGAACCGGTTCAGGCGATGGCTGACCCGCTTGTTGCCGCGATTGACGTAGTTGAAGCCGAGCACGGCGGGAATCGCCACGAACAAGCCGATCGCCGTCATGATCAGCGACTCGCCCACCGGGCCGGCGACGTGGTCGAGGCTGGCCTGGCCCGATGCGCCGATCGCCATCAGCGCGTGATAGATGCCCCACACCGTGCCGAACAGGCCGACAAACGGCGCGGTGCTGCCGATCGAGCCGAGCACGGCCAGGCCGTTCTGCAGGCGGGCGACCTCGTCGTCGAAGGCATTGCGCAGGCCGCGGGCCACCCATTCGCTGGCACTCAGGCTGCCTTGCAGCGAGGCGCCGCCTCCCGCCTGCTGCTCGTTGGCCTCGCGGCCCGCCAGCGCCATGGCGCGATAGGGATTGTCGGCGCCGTCGCCGAGCGCCTTGATGCCTTCGTCGAACGACGGGGTGGACCAGAAGCGCGTCTGCGCGCGCTTGCCCATGGTCTCGAGGCGTCGATTCGCCAGTCCCTTGGTCACGATGACGAACCAGGACACGACCGACATGCCGAGAAGAAAGACGAAGATGAAGCGGGTGATGAAATCACCCTGCTGCCAGACATTGGCGATGCCGTACTGTTCCATTGTTTGCTCCGTTGAATTCCAGGTCAGTCATTCAGATTGAAGGCGATCCGCTGCTCGGCCTCGACGGCGCGGGCAATGCCGGCGGTCGTATAGGGATGGCAACGGCCGGCCTGGGTCGCCGCCAGCGCCGCCGCATCCAGCAGCGGATAGCCGCTGCTTTGCGCGACTCGCGCCTTTGCTACCGCGCCGTCCACGCCGATCGACAGCTTCACCACCACCGTGCCTTCCTGCTCGAGCCGCCGCGCCTTCGGGGGATAGTCCGGGCTCGGGATCTGGCAGCCGAGTTGCTTGAGTTCCGCGCTGCTGATCTGCTTCGGGGTGTCGAGCAGATTGGGGCCGGGTGCGGGTGCAGGCGGCGTCGGAGCAGGCGGCGCGGCGACGCTGGGGGCGGCCACGGGCGGCGCCGGCGCCGGCTGGACCGGCTTGACGGGCTCGCTCTTGGCGGGCGCGACGGTCCGGGCAGCCGGGGCCTGCGACGAAAGCACGGGCGCCGTCTTGCGCACCACCGGCTTTTCGACCGGCCTGGGTTTCGGCTCAGGCGGCCGCTCGGGCTTGGGCTCGGGCTTCACCACGGGCTGCGGCGTCGGCGCGGCAACCAGCCTGACCTGAACCGAAGTACCGGAGGCCCGGTCGGCCTCCAGCCGGATCAGGTGCACGCTGTGATGAACGATCAGGTACAGGCCCAGTCCATGCGCCAGCAGCACGGCAAGCCCCACCCCCGTGCGCCTGAAGCGCGATCGCAGCTTCGCCAGGCGCTCGGGTTCGGACACGCGGCCGCTCCAGCGCCGGGCCTCGATGGAATCAGAAATCATAGGTGCCGGTGAGCATGACGGTCCGCTCCGGTCCCATCGGAATGAAGGACGACGTTGTGCTGCTGTAGTAGAGCTTGCGATCGAACACGTTCTTGACCGAAAGATTCAGGCCATAGCCCTTCTTCCGGTAGAACACCCCGAGATCCGTCTCCACCTGGCTGGGAATGCGATACGCCGATCCCGTGTCGACGTACTGCCCGCTGGCGAAGAACAGCCCCGCGCCGACACCGAAACCCTGCAGCTTTTCCGAACGGAAGTTGTAGGTAGCCCACAGGCTGGCGCTGTTCTTGGGCAGATTCACCGAGAGCTTGGTGCCCGCGGGCTGCACGAAATCGTTGTACGTGTAGCTGCCGATCAGATTGACGCCGGGCAGCGGCTGGCCGCTGATCTCCGCCTCGAATCCACGGCTGACGGCTCCGCCGACAGGAAGAGAGAAACCGCGATGAAGCGGGTCGTTAATGTTGTAATTGCTAAATGAGGTGCGGTAAGCCGAGGTCGTGATCGCCAGCTTGTCGTCCAGCAGGTTGAACTTCATGCCCACTTCGGCTTGTTGGCTGATTTTGGGGGGAAGAAAACCTCCACCAAATCGCAACTGCGTACCCGGTTGGAAACCGCGGTTGTAGCTGGCATAGGCCGAGATCTCGGTCGTCAGTTCGTAGAGCAGGCCGAGGCTCGGACTATAGGCGTTCTGGTGAGTTCCCGGGAATTGCCCGTTGCCATTGATTGCGTTCGTCAAATAAGTATCACGCCGCACGGATGCCAGCATATGAAAGTTAAGATAGGAAAGCTGATCTTGTATATATAAACTAGTTTGTGTGTACTGGCTTGCTCCATCCGGCGCTAGATGTCCCGTGTCCGATGGAGGAAACGTAAAATCCCCGAAAACATTCGGAACAGATACGGTATTAAACGTCGTAGTGTCTAACTGATATTGGTTGAAGCGAAGAAAATCCCATCCCGCTATCACTGTGTTCTTCACACTACCAACATCGAACTTGCCCCGCACGTAATTTTGCAGACTCCAGCTGTAGTAATCCGACAGCGAATCGAAGTTAAAGAACGATGAGCCGTTGGTCGCCGAGAGAGGAAACATCGGCGTCCACGCCTGCTGCGTTTGCTGAGAGCGTGTATAGGAACCTTTGCTTATGAAGGTTAACGCGTTTCCAGCCTTCTGTTCAAGATGAAAGAAAAAATTATCGGTTTGCGCGCCAAAGTGATCGGAGGGCTCACCAAGCGGCTTATCGATATAGTTTCGATAAATATCGCCCGCGGCATAGCCGAGCGTGTATTGAGGGACGGGCCCGCGATCGACAGTACGCTCATACCCAACCGTAAAATCCGCGGTGGAGTCTTTCCATTGCAGCGTCGGTGCAAAATAGAAATTTCTCTGGCCGTCATATCCCATGGCGTTTTGCCCGGCCCGCTCCCCCGAGACGATGAGGCGATACCTGAGCTTCTTGTCCTTGGTGATGGCGCCCGTGCTGTCGAACGCGATCTGGGCGTCGCCGTAGGAGCCGTAGCCCACCTGGATTTCATGAAACGGATCGGCCTGCGGTGTCTTCTTGACGATATTAATGACCCCTCCCGGCGGGCTGTTGCCGTTCACGATCGCTGACGGTCCCTTGACCACTTCCACGCTCGAGATGGCGATGGTCGGCGTGACGTTGGGTGCAGACCCGACCGTCGCGAGCCCGTCCGAGGTCAGGTTTGACGCGGCGAACCCGCGAATCGTGTACTGCGGCACGCCAAGCGGCCCCGGGCGCGTGACGACGCCGGAAGCATTCCTCAGCACATCGGAGAGCGACTGGTCCGCCTGGCTCTGGATCACCGCCGCGTTGATGACGCTGACCGATTTCGGCGTCTCGCTGAGCGGCACGTCCGAACGCGCATAGGTGGACGACGATTCCGCGACGAAGCCGGTGCCGCCGGAATCGCGGCTTGCCGCCACGCTGATGAGCGGCAGGGTAGTGTCGACCTGGCTGCCTGCCGGGCCGGCCGCGGCCGGCGGCGCCGCCCGCTTCGCATCGGCCTTGGCTCGTGTGAGCGTGTAGCCGCCGTTGGCCGTGGGAACCATGTCGAGGCCGGTGCCCCGCAAGGCCGCGCGGATCGCGTCCATGGCCGAGTATTGGCCGTCCACCGGCGCCGACTGCAGCGAGCGCACCAGCGCCGCGTCATAGTTCAACGGCAGCTGCGCGGTCTTCGCGATCTCCACCAAGGTCCGGTCCAGCGGGCCGCTCGGTATGTGGTAGGTGTGTTGCGCCGCCTGCTGCGCACTGGCGGCGGACGCCGCGAACGTCTGTGCCACGGCGATTGCCACTGCCGCGAGATTGCGGGCCATCCCCTTGTTGTCGAACTTGATCCCCACGATACACCCCATCCACATATCGGTTGTTTTCGGCAAATCGCCTGACTACACCCAGCTGAGCGAGCCGGTCCGGCCTCGCCTCCCATCGACGCGGTCGTGACGGAAGCCCTCCCGGTTTTCCGCGGCCGGCACGCTCGACGTCACTGATTCGAGACATTCACCTGCGCCTCGTCCACACAAAAAGTCTAGCGATCGCCTCCGGAATGCTTTTCCTAAAGAATTCGTATTTCTCGCCGTTTCTGGAATTTCATTCCTGACGGACGGGTTGTTGTTGAAAATTCCGTTCGACGCGCCGAGTCCTCAGACCACAAAATCAGGAAACGTAGGCGAGCGGCAGGCTCGTGGTGGACTTGATGGTCTCCATCGAAAAGCTGGAACTGACGTCGAAGATTTCCAGCGCGCCGATCAAGCGCTTGTAGACACCGTCATAGGCGGCGATGTGCGGTACCACGACCTTGAGGAGATAGTCGACGTGGCCGCTCATGCGGTACACCTCGACGACTTCCGGAATATCGGCCACCGCCTCGCAAAAGCGCTTGAGCCACGCGGCCGTGTGCTGGGCGGTTCGGATCTCGACGAAGACGGTGACGCCCACATTGAGCTTCTCGGCGTCCAGCAGGGCCACGCGGCGGGCGATGACGCCGTCCTGCTCGAGCTTCTGTATGCGGCGCCAGCAAGGCGTGGTCGACAGATGCACGCGATCGGCAAGCTCCGCCACGGGAAGCGTGCAGTCGTCTTGCAGAACGGTCAGGATGGCTTTGTCGATATGGTCGATCACGGTTCTCCCCTCGGGACAAGGTAGGCGTCGTGAACATGGGACGCCTTCACTCACCTTGTGCAACGAGGGGGGAAAAGTGACACCGGGAAACGAAAATATTTTTGAACATGCTGCGCGGCGGTGCGCGCAGTTCGCGTTTGGGCATAGGCTTGGCGCCGCGCCCGGCCGTTTGGGCAGAATGCCAGCGTGAAATTGATGCGCACAACGCTCCGCGGTGGCCGATCAGGCTACCCGACCGCAAAATTCGGCTAGCTTGCGGTAGCCGGCATGGCACGCCGCGGCACACAGAGTCCGTTGACCGCGATATTGAGCAATGCGTTGGCCGCCTCGTACTGGCGTGTTGAGCGACGAGAGCGGCTTGCCCTTGGCCACGATCGCCCAGAGCAGCAGCCGCTCGGCTTCGCGCCGGTAGGCGCGCTGCGCGCGCCGCGGATCGCGATCCAAGCGTTAGCCGCTAGCAGGTGGTGTTCCCACAGGAATTTTGACACAACCCTAATCAGCGCGAGAATACAGAGATGGGCAAGAAATGAAGCGAGTTTCCCAAGGCGAACACGCTCAGCGCGAGCTCGGAGTTATCAGGACCGACTCATCAATTACGAAGCGAATTCCACGAGCAGATCCTGCAGGGCGAGGATCTCCCGATCGGCATTTGCAAGTAGCGCTGTCATCTCTAGCTGATCGAACAGACGCGCCATCAATTCGGAAACGATTTTGCCTTGATGAAACGGTGGCAAGTCATCGAACTCGTCGCCGACAGCCAGATCGTAAGATGCCGCATGGAAGTCCAAATACCTATGCATTATCTGCGCCCCTCTTCTCTTTGATACCGGCGGCGCCGGCGTTTTCCTACTCAATAATCGTTTGAAGACGGGCCAGGGCATCCTCTACCACTTCGACGGGCGCGCGTTCGATCTTGCGTGCGCCGCGTCCTTCCAAGTCGAGCATGCGTACCATGTTCACCAGTGCCACTCCCTGTGTCTCCGTCCCCGAACCGGAGAGCGGAACCGCAAAACCTGCAAAGCGGGCGAATTCACCGCCCTGGGTAATCGGGGCAACGAGCGCCACACCCAGCGCGTTAAACGCCGCCGGAGAGAGCACAAGCGCGGGACGAAAATCTCCTTGCTGCTCACGGCCGACCGTCGGACTCAGACTCACTCGCACGATATCGCCTCGCTCGAACTTGACCCGCTTCACCATGCTTCACGTCCCACCGGCTTGATCTCGCCCCAGGCTGCCATGTCGGCCGGAACAGGCGCCTTCGTGTCGCACTGAGCCACGAGATCATCCAGCGCATACTTCCGCCGGGCCGGGGTCAGTAGCACCCCATCCGGCCGCACGTCCGCGTTCAGCGAACCGCCGACCGATGCGTTGATCTGTTCGAGCAATACGCTCGGCAAACGCACCGCCGCGCTATTGCCCCATTTCTGAATCTTTAGTTCCATGCGACCTCCCAATGTTTATCCATTGTAGACACACACAATCAGAAGCACAAGCTCATTGAATCTACAATGTAGCTACGTCAGATCACGCCACTTACGATGGACCCGAGCCGCACCGGATCGCCCTCGATGAGATTCTTAACGGCAGAAAACGAGGAATGACCCTGCCCGCTTTCTTCGAACCGTTTCAATCTTGGAAAACGGCCGCAGCAGACAAACTGGTAACGTACCTACGGGTCCCCGATGAGCGACTTCGGTCGCCTCGTCACGCTTGATCAGGAATCGCTGATCGTCCAGCCTGCGCGACTTGTTTCGCGCGCTCCTGCGCATCCAGATATCGATGGCTCGGAACACCGAGCAGTTGTTGGTCGTGCAGCGCCAGGATCTGCTCGATCGCCTTACGCGCGATCGTCTCCAGCGTGAGGCCTCCCTCGCCCAGTTGCCCGAAGCAGGCTTCCAACGCCGCTTCGGCCAGACGAAACCGCGCGGTCGACACCGCTTCCCGTTCCTCGGGTGACGCCAACAAATAGGTGACCTCCACCACGTTGAGAAGAATCGCAAGCTGAGCCGATTCGGCACGCTGGTCGAGCAACAGGGACCACGCCACGTGATGCCGCAGTTGTTGCTGCCGTACCAGCGCAGACGGTAACGGCAGCAGGTGCGTCTTGGTCAAGGGGCGGCGTCGTCTCATCGGGTTCGGATAACGATTTCAAGATACTCCTGGGGGCGCCGGGGCCGTGGGGTTTTTGTCCAGACCAGCGCGCCGGCCTCTCGCTTACTTGGCTCGGCGGGCAGCCAAGCGCGCATGATACTTCGCGCTTTCCTGGCGCATGCGCTGCTGCTCGGCGTTGACATAGATCGTGGTGGTTTGCAGCGAGCCATGCCCCAGCACCTGCTGCAGCACCTCGATCGCCATGCCGGCCGCAGCCGACTGCGTGCCGAACGTGTGCCGGAACGCGTGGGGCGAGGTCACGGCCAGCTGCCGGCGGGCCGACTCCTCCCAATCCGGCAGTTGCTCGAGCAGACGCCTGAGGGCCCGTGTCACGACCCGCCGTGCGGCGCGCGGGGTATAGCCGGCCACGCGCGTCACCTCCCCCGTCTCGGTCACGCCGAACTTTTCCCGACTGGCCGGCGTGGGCGGCACCACCGTCGGCGCCACCAGCGGCACGCCGTCGGCCGCGGCGCCGGGCGCGTCCAGATCCAGGCCGCGGTCCTGCCAGTGCTCGCGCAGTGCCTGCACGGTGTCCTCGGTCAGCGGCACGATGCGCTCCTTGCTACCCTTGCCGATCAAGCGCAGCATCCAGGTCGCGGGCGTGTCGTCCTCGGCAGGCCACCACTGCAGCCCGCCCCGCTCCACCGTCACGGCCTCCTCGATTCTCAGGCCCGCGTCGCCCATCAGCAGCACCAACGCACGCGCCACGCGCCAGTCCGGGCCCTGTGGCCCCAGGCCTTCGGCGCGCTCGGCGAGTTCCGCGCGCACCCGGCTCCACACGTCGATCGGTAGCGCCCGCTGGACCTGCAGCTTGGTCGCCCGCTTGACGGGCTTTGGGTCGGTTACGGCCACCCACGGGTTGCCAGCCAGGTAGCGCACCTTCACCAGCCAGTCGAACGCCGCGCGCAGCGTGCGCACGGCATAGCGCTGGCTGTCGAGCGACAGCGGCGTCAGGGCGAACGGGCGCCAGCGGCCCGAGGCACGGGAGGCCGGCGGCCCACGGAACGTGTCCGAGGGGTTGGCCAGAAACGCCTTGTAGGCTTCGCAGTCGTCGACCAGGATCGAGGACATCGGGCGGCCGCGCTCGAGCACGCACCACAGCACGAAGCGCTCGAGTTCGCGCCAGTACGCGCGCTGGGTGGCCGCCTGACCGTCGTAACGATGCAGGTACGCGAACACCGCGTCCAGGTCGTGGGCGGCCGAGATGTAGGGAAACGCCGGTGCGCGGTTGGCGCCCCGGGCGCCGGCGAGCTCGTGCGGCACCACCAGGCGGTGGATCGGCACCAGCTGGCCCCGACGCAGCGCGACGCGCGTCTCGGGCGCGGCCAGCAACGGATCGACCCCATCGACATCGGCGTCCACTGTCTGGCCGATCGTCTCGGCGTGCCGGCGCAACCAGGCCACTAGCGCCCGCGCCCGACCGACGCCGATGCGCGGTACCGAGCGCCACCAGGCGCCGCCTCGGCGGTTGCAGTACGCGACGAGCTCGCCCACCGTGGCCACGTCGACCTCGGCCAGGCGCTGTGCGACCAGCGGCCGGAACCAGCGCGCGACGGCGTGATTCGCCGCCGGCGCGGCCTTGGCCCAACTGCCGGCCGCCAGCTCGATCATCTGCAGCGACACGGGAGTCAGGCGCGGCTCGCCGTACTTGCGGATCGACGCCTGCAGGTGCTCAACCAGGACGGACGAGCCCTCGCGCAGCGCGATCGACACCAGGTCGTCGCGCATGGTGCGCAGCAGACGCTCGACGTCCAGCACCTCGTGTTCTTCCGGGTCGAAGTACAGCCGAGCAATGGTCGCGATCGGCAGCCCTTTTACGCGCGCGCGCAGCGCCGTGAATTCGGTGCGCGAATAGGTTCGGGGCGGCGGCAGCTCGAGCTGCTGGGGGCGATTGGCCATCGTCAGGCCCGGGCCGTCTTGCGACGGGCAGGCGCGGCGAACTGCTTGCACCAGTCGGCCTCCGCCACGGCGTCGAGAGCCAGGATCGCGGCCTCGCGTGCCTGGTCGATGGTGGCCGCCGCCACCTGCGGAATGCTGCGGCCTGTCTCGACGTCCGACACCGAGTATTCAACGCTCGTGATCGAACGCGAGCGACTGGATCGGTGGACGGCGAACGTGCGATCGCGGTACGTGAACGGCACGCCGATCACCTCGACTCGCAGACCGATGGCCAGCGCGATCTCGAACACGATGCCGTCGACGCGGCGGGCCGAGGTGCTGGAGGTGATGGTAGGACGATTCATAGGTCGTTGTCTGTGGGGTCTCGCGGGACTAGCGGAAATCCCGCGCGAGACGAGGATCACGTCAGGTAGTCGGATACCGATTGGACCGGGCCGGCGGCTGCCCGCCGCGCCGCGTCACGCGCGATGCGCTCGGGCGACTCATCGGCCAAGGGCGCCGGCCTTGCCGACGCCGTACAACCGCTCACGAGCAGCAACAGCAGCACCACGAGTTGCCGCTTGAAGCGGCGCTGAATCGCCACGACGGCACGCAGTCCGAAACGGGATCGGCGGTCACGAGCGTGCCCGGAAGGCACGGCGCTCATCGCGGCAACGCCAGCATATGGCGCAGCCGCGCTTCGTCGTACCGATAGTTCGAGGCGGCTGGATCCTTCGCGGCGAGCAGTACCTGAACGAGCGAACACCAAAGGTCGAACGCGCCCCGCGCACGACCCTCGGCGACTTGAGCGCCACCGATGCCGCCTTGCTCAGCATCGACAAGATGCCGAAGCACTTCATTGAGTGTGTGCGTGGTGAGCTGGGGGTATGTCAGGCCTGAGTTCACGATCACTCCTTGGTTAATTCCCTGACGGGGCCGCCTCACGCGGCGGAGGCGCGTCGCCGATCAAGGCGTTCAGACGCGCCTGGTCGGCTTCGAACTCCGCGGTCGCCAACGGATCGGCTGGATCCGCCAGGTCCTGCATCAGGCGATTCCAGAGCACGAACGCCCCGTTGGCGAAGTCTTGATACATCTGCTTGCGGTTCGGGTGGGAACTGCGTTCGGCGTCGGCCAGGCATTCACGGATACACGATTCGGTGCGATCCGTCAGGTGGCGCGCCGTCATCATCTGGCGGTGCGGCATCACGAACCTCGAGCAAGGACAAAACACAAGATACGACACGGGTTGGCGTCCCAAGATCCCATCGGTGGCGGGCTCGGCGCCGAGCGCCTTACCAGCCGGCGCCGTTGAACGCAGCCCACTCACCCATCACGCGTCGCGTTTGTGGGACGGTGAGGGGGAAGGGTTTGACGACGAGGCCGAATGCTCAGCCGCAGCGGCCCGCCCTCCTCTGCCGGTCTCAGCGGCAGCCAACCCCGCCCGTCAAAGCAAGGGTTTACCCTATATTCAATGAGACATAATTCGATCCTAGGTGATTTTACGACATTAATTTCAAGTCTGCTAATGGTGCTTAGCGGACTTGATGACACGCCCAAAAAACCCGGCCGAGGCCGGGTAATCGCTCGCACAACTAAAGTTGTGGCTACGTTTCAACTAATGTTGTGCCTATCATCGGCCGGCAGGAACCGCGGGCGGTGCCGCACTCGTCCCCCGCCTGCCTCGTTTCTGGCGCAGCGGCCTCGGACAGCCATCTGCGCGGCGTGTCGTCGCTGAACCACGCCGGCACCCGCAGCTCGGCCGCTCATTCATTGCGACACAAAATTAGTTGAAATCGCGCATCGGGATACAACTTTAGTTGACGGCGAAACGCCGATACATCCAACTTTAGTTGAATCGAGATTTAGCCCCCCAGCCTTGCGCGACAAGGGTTTCCAGGGGATATCGAGGGTGTCGCGAGTGGCAACAACTTTCCTTGCGTGAGCGGTCGTCTCCGTTACTTGTCGATCAACTTCACAGCATCGCCGATGATAGCGACCCGCCCAGCCTCCAACAGCGCCTCAATCGCGGGGCGGAATTCCTGCGATCGCCCGGTACGGACAAAATGCAACTGAAGCTTAGAAAACGCCCCATTCCCGTGCTGCTGAAGCCAGTCGACAATGTCTTCCTGCATCTTCGTGGTCATACGCTTACTCCATTGAAAGGTCAGCGCCCACGACAGCCGTCGATCTCGCGGGCGCTATGAATGATTCATCAACAACGCGCGCTCCGCGAGCGGCAACACTGAACGGCTTATCGCAGTGTATCGAGGCACACCTGGCGCGCCAATGGCCGCCGGCCCGCTAGGATAAGCGTCATTCGGGCGAGTCAACCCACGACGCTTGATCGCGCGGCAAGGCGCCGGCCGGGTCGTGAACATCCACGCGATCGCCCTCCCCCAACTGGTCGACGAACAGCACCAAGTTCGTGCCGCCGGCGGCCTGCGTCGAGCGAAACAGGATGCCCTTGGCGCCGGAGGCGATTGCCTCGTCGCCGAGTACCCAGCTGGGCGGCTCAATGCGCGCGTTGAACCAGTCATGCCGCCAGTCGCAGAAGAACGACTCCCAGAGGGGCGGCCAGAGATCCACACGGTAGCCGCCGGTGAAATCGACCACGGGCGTGGCCGTGACGCGATAGCTCACCAACGTGCCCGGCGGCAACAGGGGCGACAGCTGCTGGTACTCGGCCACCGCGGTGGCCGCCTCCAGCGCCAGGTACAACGCTGGCGTACCGATCCGGTTGGCCCGCCCCCCGGCCTTGGCCGCGCCAGCGCCGCTGGTGGGCGCGACGGCCCACTTGGGCACATGCATGCGATAGGCCGTGATGTCCTGCAACGGCGTGAGGATCATCCGGCGGCGCCCGCCTCGAGCGATGCCACATAGCGCACAACGTCATCGGCGCGCCCTGCCGACACCAGCGTTTCGGCCGTCTGGTAATCGAAGACGGCCAGAGGCTCGTTGCGATACCAGAACAGCGCGCGTTGAACGTCGCCCGACAGATCCGTCGCGGCTCGGATCACGCGAATCGCCTCGCGCAGAAACTGCTGGACGCTGGCTGACTGCGGCGCGCGCGCGACGGTGTTGCGATGGACGTGAGCCTGGTCCGCGAGCGTCTGCAGGTCGATGTTGAGGGCCGCCACGTAGCGACGAGCCGACAGCACGGGAGCGGCCGTGTCCGGCTCGCGTAGCGCGCTGAGAAACGCGTCAAAGTTTGCCAGGGCCGGACCGCCGGCGGGGGCTCGCGCTGCTGCGAGAGTGCTCATGAAATCGCGCTCCTTTTATGCACAATTTATGAACACTTATAGCACATAACACGCTTCAACGCACCACCCCTGGTAAGCATAGTTATCACCTGTGCGATTTGCCTATCTCCCACCGGCGGCGCCCGCCGCGCCCCCTCCCCTGCCCGCCTAGCCGCCCGCCAGCGCGAGGGCCGACCGCCCCAGATCGAGCGCGGCGAGCAGCACGGCCAGGGCGAAGCCCCCGCAGATGAACCCGGCGAGCAGCAACACGCACAGCGCGCCCGCCAAGTGGCGATGGGCGGTCACGATCAGGCGACGGACGGCGGTGAGCAGACGAAGAAGATGTTCGAGCATGGTGGTCAGGACAGAGCGCCGAAGGCCGGCAATGGGGGGCATTGTTCCGCCGCCGGCGCTGCGATTCCTCTTGTGGGTTCTTCGCGGCAGCTGCCGACCGTTGCTCGGGCCGGCGACCGAGATCCCGGCGCGGGATCGACCGCGCGCGGCGTCGCGCCCGCGCCACCCCGTGCGACACATCCGTTACGGTTGTGACAGTTCGATCACCATTCGGAATTTCGTTCGATTACGATGGGTTCAACGGGGGCCCGCTTTGAACCTCGTGTCTTCCACCCAATGGTGCTCGCCGATGAATTCGCCCTGTCGATTCATCGGCGTTTTTTTTGTGGGGCTGCTGACAAGGCCGAATCGCGGCAACCGTTGCCGGCCAGTCACACCCCACGCGCCGGCGCCGAGCGCGTCGCCCAGCTCAACAAGCGGCGTTCACCGACCGTGAGGCTCGCCTCGAGAGCGCAGATGGTCCCGTCATTTAGCGCGAACCCCAGGGGAAACGCGGCGCTTCAGCTGGACGTCACGGTCCACTAAGAGGGCAATATAAGCTAGTGCGTGCCCTTCTCTACACGTTCAGGTACCGCGCCTGTCTCATCCGTTCCGCTCGCCTGGGCGGACTCTCGGAGAGCTGTCTCTGACACGGGCGAAAGGTCCTCGTCGTCACGGCGAATCGTCGCTGCCCGGCGGTGGGTCCCAGCTAGTTTATCGACAATGAAGATCGCTGCCTTCAGGGCGGCTCGCTCCGAATCGTCCAGCGCGTCGTCTTCCAGCACCAACCGAATCGCGCGGGAAGTCTGTCGTAGCGTGATGACCCGGCACTCGTGGTCGTGGGACGAACGCTTCGAGTGCATGGCGACAACGTAGCCTTCTTTCATGACGTAGCCCCGGGTATTCATGGGAATCACCCGATACGGTAGCGCAATGGGGCGCTCGCCGTCGAGGCTGTTGCTGCGCGGGGTCGCGGCATTCGGGATGCCCAGGTCGCAGGTAGCTTCTTCAGTGTGGCTCGGCGACCAGGGCCCGGTTCCCGCGTAGTCCCGCCGTGATCGCCCGAAGCTGTGCGCGCATCAGCGCGACGCTGCCAACACTCGTGCTTGACGCCAAGCTGCTAGGGGCATTCGTTGGCGCCCTTCCCGCGCGCCTCGAGCTGCCCTCTGCCACGCAGGAACCGGCCGTGGTGGCATTGGCATCGGCACGCCAGGGCAACACCGCCCCGTCCCGGAGCGCCTGTACGAATCCTGGCAACCAGCCCGTTGTCGCGACGCGCTCGCGGCCCTCTCGAACATCGTGGCTGGTCAGGACCCGTCCGTCCTCGCTGATCCGGTACCGCACGTTGCCACCCCGGCTGACAAACGCGCAGCCGGCCATCTCGCGAGCGGCCTGCTCCAGTTCGGTCCGCGCTTGCTCGAGTGCGTGCGCAGTCAGGCGGGCGGTTCGGCGCTGGCTCGCGAGCCAGGCGAAATCGGTCGGACTGCGGAGGAGGGTGCGCAGGTAGGGGATCGGTCGCTTGGCTTGTTTCAGACTCTCCCAGCACGCCTCGATCACGTCGCCCAAGCGCTTTTGATGCTCGACGCGGGCGAGCTTCATGAGCTTGAAGATGTAGTTCTCATGAAATCCCAGGCTCAGCAGCGGTTGGACATCCGAAGGCAGCCGCGCCTGTTGTCTCTTTTGAAAAGCAGTAGGGGGTCGATAAACGTTTGTATACGGGTCTGCCAAGCTGGCAGACGGTGAGGCGTGCGAATAGGTCGTGTCGGTGCCGGCGGACTGCTCCTGGCTGCGGCGGCTGTCGTGCGTCGAAGGGCCGACGGTCGGGGACCGGGCGGCCTCGTCCGTGGCCGGTTCCGCGTCTGATGCAACGGCGTGCTTCGGAGCTGAGGACGCGCGCTTGCCGAGCGTGGCCTCGCGACCGATGAGGCCGAGTAGGGTAGCCGCGGTTTCCGTGAGATAGATGTAGGCCGCCCCGAAGCGGGCGTGGCGTGGCTTGCGAGTCTGCTCCGCGATGGTGATCAGCCCGGCCTCGACCAGGTCGTGCTCGGCGCGATACCACGTGCGCTCGGAGAGACCCGCTCGGGCCGCCAAGTAGTCGCGATGGGCGAAGATGGACGCAAGCGGTTTGCGGCGATCGACGGTCTGGGCGAGGGCGGCGAGTGCGCAGCGGGCACGTTGCGGCAGGCCGGTGACGCTCAAGGCACGCTGGTGCGCGCGTAGCGTTTGATAGGGGAGGTTGCGAGCGGAGCAGGTCAGCTCTGCAGGCGTTCTATTTCCGGGTTCAACGGCGTCAGGATGAAAACGATCCTCGCCAGCAACCTCACGTTGCGCGATAGACATTTCAAGCGTCCATTTCTCGAAAAATGGATGATCTATGCTTGACTGTCGTTCGCGATCCGCTAAACTCCGAGTTGTCTCGACTCGATCCCGGTTCCAGCCGGAGGAGAGCAGCAGGGTGCGACTTAGGTCAAGCCCGATTTTCAAAGGCCCCCGGTTCCAGCCGAGGGCCTTTGTCTTTCTCTAAGTGTTATCTCATCGATGCTCCGTTGAATTTGTTCCAACTTGGAACTGCTTGATTTGCAAGGACTTTTGGTGCTCTCGTCGACCGCCGGTGGTGACGTCAGTGCGCCATGCCATCACCGGTTCCAACTTGGAACTGCTTGATTTTAAAGAAAATTATTTTTTCACAACGCCGGATTCGCCACACTTCTCCTGCCGGCGCGCTTCCACGACTTCTTTGATTGCGGCCTGCACCGCGCGCGCTTCATCCTCACTCTGAAATTCCAAACGGACAAGCTTGCCGGTCATGCGCATGTCGCAATAGACACTCTTTCCGATCTTGAACTTGTGTGTCTCCGCCTTTGGCACGGCTTCGGACTTTCCTTGCTTGGTTGATCTGGAAGCGAGCTTGACGGCTTGTGTTTCGTCGATCTTGTTGGTCGCCAACAGTTCGATCGCTTCAACGACGGCCGCCTCCTTTCCCTCCCGAACTAACGCGGCAAATTTGCCTCCCGCGGTAGCCCCCATCAGACTGGGTAGCTCTTCAAGGCGAGCAATAGCTGTCGGCGGAAGTTCGCCAAAAGACATCAAACGAGAAACTGATGCTTTCGGGATGCCTGTCCGCTCGACGAGCTGTGCTTGAGACATTTCAGGGTATCGGCTGAGGATGAGTTTCAGCCCCTTATATTTCTCGTAGTCCGTCAGGTCGGACTGCATCAGATTGGCATTGAAGGCTCCAATGTCGGAATCCGAGCCCGTGGGATCTCCTAGCACACACTTCACCGAACGTCGGCCTAGCTCCTTGTATGCATCCCAGCGATGGTGTCCCGATTGAATTTCGAATCCACCCTCGTTTCTAGGCAGGACGATGATTGGCTGAACGAGAGGGTTGTGGCGCAGGTTTTCGCGCAGTTCAACATATTTCTCGCGAGGCATAAATCGACGACGTCCAGCGACCTCATGTAGCTCGGAGACCGGTATGTCGATGGCCGTGCCGGTGGATTTCGCGGCGATCAACTCCCGTCTGAGCCGCTCGATCTCCTCTTGCTGATGAGGTGAACCCTCCCGTTCGGCCGCTTCTGCACGTGACAACGCGGCTTGTAGTTCACGTTCCTTCTCCGCGAGGAGCGGCATGGAAGCCATGAGCTGACCTGGGGCCGTCTTAGGCCGTACGGGCGTGTCCGCGTCCGCGCGGGGAGCGCGAACTGTTGTTCCAATATTTTGGGACTTTGCGGCAAGTCGGTCTTTGATAGTCATAGTCACTCCTGTTCTGACAACCAAAGCGAGACGAGTTGCTGATCCACGATTCGTGAAAACCTGTCGTATGCCTCACGCGCTCGCTGATATGTCTTAAGACTGCCCTGGTAGCGAGAGATGTCATAGACCGTTCCAAATTCGGCAGCGGCACTTTGTGTAACAGCCGTCGTCGGAATTTCGATAGGGAGAACAAGTCCTTCGTAGGTCTTATTGATCCAATCTCGCACGATGGGAGTCGCTGTCTGTGAGTGGTCGACCTTGGCCAGTAAGACGTTTATAAAATCAAAGTGCTTCTCTGCCGCAGCAGGGGCGACTTTCGCCATGCTCTCGGACAGATCCGCGAACAAGCTCCAAAACTGGGTCGACGAGGCATAATCCAAAGCGCTTGGCGGAGTCGGCACGATTAGGCCGTCGGCCGCCATAAATGCATTGATGGTTAGGTACGACAAAGCGGGCGGCGTATCGATAACGACGACATCGTAGTATTCGAGTAGCGGCTCGAGTCCGCAGTTAAGCACGTTCCAGAACTGGAAGGTGTGATCCTTGGATTGCTTGAACGGCAGGAAGAACTCTGCACCGAAGAGCGCCGCACTTGCCGGGATCAGATGAACTCCATCCCAATAGGTCGCTTGAATAGCGTATTCGAGATCTGACTGTTCCCCATAGATGAGAGGGAGCACAGTGTGCTCCTCAATCACTTCACTATCGGCCAAGATGCCATTGAGCGCTGTAAGTGATGCCTGTGGATCGAGGTCAACGAGCAGAACCTTCCGCCCAAAGAGCGATAACCCTTGCGCAAGGGTCATTGCCGTGGTCGTCTTGCTTACCCCCCCTTTAAAATTGCCAATGGCTATTTTCTTACCTTTGACATTGTCGGGGCGCTTAGCATAGGGGGCGTGTCGCTCAATCCACTGGCGGGCTTCGGCCAGCGTGAATTCGCGCTGGCGGCTGTTGCGTAGCGTTCCTTGTGGAAGATCCGTTTCCGTTCGCAGCAAGTAACCCATCTTGTTTCGATCGGTGTCGAGCTGACATAGCTCGGCGAGCTGCGTTGTCGTATAGACCGGTGGGTTCTTGCGAGGGTGCGGCGCGAGCATGTTTTCGCGAACATCGATCAGCATATTGCTTGCCGTCAGGGCGATGTCGCGGATGCCGGTCAAGGGAATTCGGGGAGCTGCGTGCTTCAATTGAATCGATATCTTGCTAGACGGCTTGGATTCCCGCCCACGTATGTTTGTGTTCATGATGCCACCTTGGCGATCTGGCGCATGCGTTACTCAGCACCCGGTTAGGAAGTCAGCACATTTTATGAATTCCATGACAGAGTGCTGAATTGCGATGAAGAATAGAGGTTTACATCAGCCCGCGCAAGTTAACTTTTGCCGCCTTGGTGCTTATCCCGCGGGGCTCACGAGACGATTGCGAGACTTTGGTTGAGGTTTGAGCCCACTCCTGCTCGGATCGGGCCGGGGGCGGCTCGGAATTTCGCCTTAGTGCTAAGGCGCTGCTGTAGACGAAGTTGCTGGCGATATTTCGTCGCTTGTGCTTTTGGTAGCTGGAGATGAACGTACCGTGGGCTGTATTGCAAGTTTGTTTACGGTAAGACCGTTAGTTGCGTATTAGCCCTCTCCCTGCAAAGCTAGACTGCGGTGGTCTTGCGAGACAGGTTCCGGGCGGAAGGCGCGCACACGCGCGCGTTGAGGCCGATGCCGGAGAATCCGGCATCGGATGATTTACGCGCACTTAGCGGTGCGGCGGGCTTGCCCGCCGTAGCGATTAGTGCCCGCCGGAGGACGGCCGTATTGCCGCGGCGCCTTTTCGTTCGCGGGCTCGCCCGCCCCTCTGAGGCGTAGCCTCAGCTCGATCTAGGGTAGATAGAGATAGGTTCTGACTAAGCTCCGACACTTAACTGTTCCCGACCCCGACACTTAACCGCATTTATCCACAGCGACGCCCGGGACGCGCCTGCCTCCAGCGCGAAATTGCGTCTCCGGCGCCCGTTCTACGGCCACTCACGGCGCCGACAAGACTGTTCTGCCAGCAAGTGGACGTGCGCCGGCCTCGCGGTGGCGATCGGCAGGTGCTACATAACGTCAGGGGAAGAGGTTAGCCTGGCGGAGAGAGCTGGCTGCGCGCGACGCGGAAACACTGATCGCGATCCCAATCAGGGTTCGCTTCTTTCAGCTGGCCGGCTCGGATCATTACCGCGCGCTCGAATTCGGCATGGTGGTCGACGCTAGCCAGCGCGTCACGCGACTTCGCACGTGCTCGTGCAGCCGCGAGTTTGGTCGTGAGCTGCTCGAGCAGCTGGCCAGCTCCGGCGGCAGCGCCATGCTTGCGCTCGCGCTTACGAGCGGCGTCGCGCCGGCGCTGTGCCCGCAGGTGCGCGCGCGTGCGCTCGTGCCGCAGCCACTTGCCCAGGCCGAATTGCTCGAAGAGCGCCGGGGAGAGGTAGCGGATCGCGGCGAGGCCACGGTAGCGCGGCCCTTGCTGAGGGTCGGCCGGGATTCGTGAAATTTTCGCCAAAATGGAGTTACGCGACTGATTTGAAAGAGAAATTGATGCTTGAGTCGAGCGGCAAGGCCCTACGCTGGAGATCCAGCAAATAGGAGCCGAGTCGGTTGATGTGTTCGCGCCGATACGGCGAAAGCACCTGCAGCACCTCGGCGTCGATCGGCAGCCCCTTGTCCTGCATCGCCTTGAGTTTGCGCGACATCCACTGCACGTTGTAGAGAATCACCATGTTGGCGACGAGCTGGTTGTACTTGATGACCTTGCGCTGCTCGTGCCGGAGATTTTCGGCAATCACTTCGCCGCCGAACATTAGCCATTTCGCGAAGTCGTTGAACTGCTCGCTCTTGTTCGTCGCCGCGTGAATGGTCTGGCGCATCTCCGGATCGTTGATGTAGCGCAGCAGGAACATCGTGCGGATCACGCGGCCGAGTTCGCGGAAGGCGAAGTACAGCTTGTTCTTGACGCTCTCGGAACCGAGCCGGCGCAGGATCGTTGACGGCGTCATCCGCCCTGCCTTGATCGACACCGCGACGCGCAGCATGTCGGGGAAATGCCGCTCGATCAGGGTCCAGTCGATGCTGGCCCGGAACAGCGACTCGATGTTTTTGTAGCGTCGGCGACGATCGGCTTTGTAGAACACCAGTTCCTTGATGTCGCGGATGCGTGGCATCAGATTGATCCCGAGCAGATGCGCGAGCGCGAAAACCGGCGCGCTCTGCGCGTGCGTGTCGCCGTGAACGGTATCGGGCTGCACGTCGGAGGCGTTCTTGATCAACCCGTCGAGGATGTACACCGCCTCGTGGACACCGCACGGAATGAAGTGGCTGAACAGCGCAATGTACATGTCGGACACGTGGTAGTAACCGATCCCGCCATAGCCACCATACCGGATGTGGTATTCCGACAGCAGGTTCTGCTCGTACAGATTCCACTTCGTGCCATCGGCCGACACCCGCTTGCCCGAACCCCAGAATTTCGGCAACGCGAACTGGTTGTACGCGTTGATCACCTTGACGATCGCCTTGTCGAGCCGTTCTTCGGTGACGTGCTTCAGGTTCAGCCACGCTACTTGCTTGCGGCTCAGATTCTTGACCGAGCGCGCGGTCTGCGTCGGCCCGAGATTGCAGCCATAGCAGAACAACGTCGTGATGAAGCGCTTACGCGGGTCGTCGACCTTCGCCTCGAATCCGGAGAGCGGACCGAAGAGCCGGTGCAGATCGAGCCATTGTTCGGTTTCGGTGAGGATATCCAGGATGCTGACCGGCCGCATTGAGGCGGTAATCGCCTGGTCGATCAGGGTTCGGTTGGGCGGGTCGGGTTTCTTGTCGAGTCGATGGAGGATAAGACCCTGCGCGCCGATCTCGACATGGTCGTTTTCGGGGAAACCCGCATCGACCTTGTCGGCCAGCGTGCCGAGTTCATCCTTCAATTTCTGAACAAAGACCCGGCTGTCGACCGGGTAATCGACGAGTTCGCTGTAGCGTGGCAGTTCGTCGCGGAATTCTTCCCACGACACCTGGTGTTCGCGGGGATCGTCGTATTGATCACTGCCCTCGACGAACACGTCACCGGAATTCAGTTCCCGCATGAGCTGCCCGAACACGCAGAGCTCGAAATATTTCCGGTGCAGCAGGCGCGCCGATCGGCCGTCCGGAAACACGCATCGCTCCCACTTCTCCGGGACCCAGTCGAGCGGCAATTGCGCGAGATCGGTGTCGCTGAGCAGCAGATATTCGCGTCGCGACGTGCGCAGCTGTTTGATCCACTCGAGAGCCCGTAGCAATGCGTCGTCCTGCGAGCTGGGTTTCAGCGAAAGTTGTTCGACACATTGAAACAACAATGATCGCAGACTCTTGTACGGCGCGAGCAGGAATGGAAAGATATGATTGCCGGCCTGCGCGATATGCTCGTTGCAGCGAATCAGGACGGCATCGGGGTCGTTGTTCAATGCTGAACGCATCTGTGCGATGCGTACGGCTGCGGGCGTTGCATCGTCCTGCAGCACGTTCAAGACGTCGCGAAACTGGCCGACAAGCGAATGCAACTGGTCGGCATGCGCGAGCTGGTACTGCTGAAGTCGCAGCTTGGCGGTGTGCTCGAGGTTGCGCACGGTCTTGATCAAAATCTCGGCGACGTCGTCGAGCGCTTTTTGGCGTTGCGCGTGCATGAACAGCACTGCGAGCGTGTAGCGCTTGGCTGGCTTCAGCGCTCGCATTTCGTGAACGTCCAGCGCACGAGCTTCGGTGACGAACTGCATGCGCTTCGGGACCGAGAGCATGCTTGGCACGGGTGGTAAGCCCTCCGCCAACGCATTCATGGCCTGAATGTGCTCGAGGAAACTTGCGATCTCCCGTGGCCCGGGCCGCTTCGGTTCGCGCTTGAGTTCGTCCCACGGTGTTCGTCCGCGCCGGACCTGAAATAGCGTGTCGATCCGATCCTTCAATCTGTCGTCGAGCGAGTCGACGAAGGTGCGATAAATCGATTCATGGAGCTGGCTGCGAGCGTGGCTGGCAATCCGCGTGAGCGTCGCAAGCGGCGGCAATTCGTAGCGGCGCCGAACCAGCTCTTCGAGCATCACGTTGACGATGTCCGGTAATTCCGCCTTGGTCCGGGCCGCATGGCCGGCTAATTCGGCCAGCCATGCGTGGACTGCGTTGTCGACTGGGAGAATCCGGACGAACTCGCGCAGGATTTTCTGGTGCCGGGATTTACTACCCGAGCGGTCGTAGCGTGCGAGCGTTGTGCGCGGCAGCGGGCGGACGCCGAGCACGGCACACATGTGCTCGATGATCGCGGGCGGCACGTCGGAGATCACCGGTATGTACCCGAGACGCTGCAGCAGCTTCAGTTGCGCGAGGATCAGCACGCGCGTCGGCGCTTGGCGGAACTGACCAAAGACGAACCGGATCTCGGCCGCACTTGGCGTGTAGACCGTTCGCAATTCCGATTCTTCCAGTTCCGCCGGGAGTACCGGGTACGCGGTTTCATGAATTTTGGTCATCTTTTCCAAGACAACAATCGGTATGTGGACAGCCACGCTTCTTCCGGAAGGCCGGCGCCGACATACTGATAGTCGATTGCCCGAGGCGCGCGGAAACGCTACGCCGCGCAAGTCCATACTGGATGGAACGTTCGCGTACCAGTCATGCCCCTGCGCGCGGCACTGTCCGGCGAATCCAAGCCGGTCACCCGCGTGCGCGACAACCTGCGCTACGTGTCTATCTTTGGGGAGCCATTTGTAAACCTGTGCGGCATCGCGCGTCTAACAAGGTGAACAAACAGGAGCAGTCATGATCCAGGCGATATGGAATGGTGCCGTGATTGCCGAAGCATCGGAGTACGCGGTAAAGAGGGTCGAGGGGAATGTCTATTTCCCACCGGATGCGCTTCATCACCAATACTTTCAACCGAGCCCCTGGGAAACGACGTGCTTCTGGAAAGGCCGGGCCAACTACTACGATATTGTCGTGGATGACAAGATCAACTCCGGCGCCGCGTGGTACTACGCCAATCCGCGTTTTCTGGCGAAACACATTGCCGGCTACGTTGCATTCTGGCATGGCGTCGAAGTACGGCAATAGTCAGCAAAAAAACGGAGTGGGTTAATCCCGACGCCCGCCAACGTTAGGCTGACGCAACTCAGGCGTCACCGTGACAGCGGCGATCCTGCGCGTAGATCGTCCAGTCGTATGGGATGAATTCGATTTGAGAATCCACGGGCACCTTCACAGGCGCATATCGGTTGATATATGCAATCAGTGTCGTCCCTCGCTTCAGGAAATCGTCCATGTAGAACTTCAGAATTGATGACACGCGGATCGTGCGGCGCGCGAGGTCGATCTGCAAATTTCGCGTCTCGCCAAAGAAATACCGGGCCGCACCATCGAGCTGCCGGTCCAGCTCCGGACCTGTGAATGGCTGCCGCGGCAGGCGCGGGCAACCCGCCGACATGCAATTCAGCGCAAAGTGAACGCGCTCATCGCCCATCGTGCGAATCACGCTGTTTTCGTAGGTGTAAAGCGACATCGACTCTCCGCCGATCTTGAAACGCCGCAAGCCGAAGAACCACACGCGCGTCAGAAGTCCGAGTTCCTTCGGGATCCCCGATGTAATGACATTGAGCATGGAGAGTGCATTGTAGGTGTTGATGTAGTAGGCCAAGGCATCATTTCGGCTCGGAAATTCGGCAGGCGCACTGCGCGGACTCTCGCTTGCGATATAGCCAACATAAGCGTTCAGATCGACCATGTCCGCGGAGAGGCTGCAGAAATCGACCTGTCCGCGATCGTTCACAAATTTCTGGAGCACCCGTGCCCAATGTGCAGCCCCTGCGCCGTGCTGCGAGCCGTCTGCCGCCCAGCTCCATACCGGGATAGCGCAAAGTGTGGCGAGCAGGCGACGTCGGGTCATTGGCATTCGAAGCGGCACGAGGGGATGCTTCATGTCGTGGCACACGCTCTATTCACCGCATGCTCGTTCGAGCGCCCTTTCCGGTGCCTTTTCGGAACGTCAACGGCCTGACCGGTTTTGACCGGCCCGTTGAATTCAACGTCCTCCTTCCCGGTCGCCGGATTCCAGTACACGGGCGATCCCGCACGATAGATCCGGATCGGCTTCAGAACAAATGCATCGCGTCTGGCGTTGTGAAGGCACATCGAAACCGGGCCTTCGCTTGTGGCGACCTTGAACGCGCACGCGCGGATCCGATCTTCTTCCAGCCGGGCGGTGTCCATGAAGTTGTGAATGATGAAGGACAGCGTGTGCACGCGAGCGCCGCTTGCAAAAATATCCTTTCGCATGGCCCAGACTTTTCTCGCGGTCCACGACAACGCCCGCAGCCACAACGCGGGATGACCGGCGAACCAGGCAATCAGACCACACGCGGTTGCCGCAGGGCGCGTTCGGTCGAACACGACCGCGGCCGTCGCGGACTGCATCGCAGCCACGAATGACGGATCGTCGAAGCCATCGTGCAAATTTCCGTTGGCGGCAATGCTCATTGCGTAGCGGTTGCAGGACGGGTGCCCGATCAGTGACGCGGAAAAGGTAATCGTCGTACCCGCCCCCTTCTCGATTTGCGCGGCCACCGTGTCCGGCGTGATCGTAGGGCCACGCGCACGCAGTATCCCTCGGCCAATGTCTGCCTGTAACTGGAACGATACGGTACGAATGTCGTTCGCGCGCGAGCGGAAAAACGACACGACGGATGGGATCTCGTCGAAATTTCCGTCGTGGACGGTCGTGTTAAACATCACGGACAACGGCAATCCTGTCGCCATGTTCAGGTAACGCTCGCGCAATGCGTTCAAAGTCGCTTCGGTCGTGTAACCGCGTCTCAACTGGGTCGTATCGACGTGAAAGGCAACATCCGCTAGACCGGCATCGGCCAATTGCGTCAACAGTGCGCGGGTCACGCGAATGCCGTTGGTCATCAAGGTGGCGCGCATTCTACGCGCCCGGATTCGGCGCACGATCGCAAGCAGTTCCCCCCGGTCGCGCAGGGTTGGCTCGCCTCCGGTGACTTGCACGTCGGTATTCGGACCGTATGACGCGAAGATGGTGTCGATGCGGGCAAACAGTTCGTCCAGCGGAATGTCCTTGACCGCTTCGGCGTTTTCCGACAGGTAGCACAGCGTGCAGTCGAGATTGCAGCGCTGCGTAATTTCGAGTGCGATGCAGCCGATCGGCCAACGCTGCCCCATCTGCTGGCTGGCGTCCGCGAACCCCAGAGTGTGAAGCGTCGTTCGCGCGCGGTCGAACGCGTCAGCCGGCGAGCTCGGCCAACGCTCGATGCAATGGGCGCCCACTTCGTCACTCGACAGATAAGGCATGGTCATCGCACCTTCGAACAGACTTTGAGGGTTTTCAGAAAGAGCCCGCTTTGAGCACGGCACGCCCAAAGCGGGCAAACGCCCATGCCGAAACGCGAATGCATGGTCGGAGGATGTGTCTGATCGCCATCCCAGCGATTAGACGGACGATGCCCCTCGCCGTTACAGCCATTTGTCGAGACACCTATCCGTCTCGCACGGCTTGATCCCGGCAGCGCGGACCCGGCCCACAATCTCCTTGCTCGACGATGGGAATGAGTTTTTCCGGACTGTCCTCCCAGAATAGGTGCGTGTAATCGAAGTGCCCCTCGATGGCTGGCTTGATAATCGAGAAGAATGGGGATAGATCGAAGTCGCGCGGCACGAAAAGGCTATGATGCCGCACGCGCAGGATTTCGTTGAAACACGACTCGCAACCCTGGATGCCCGCGCTTTCCCGGCGCATGCCGGGCAGTATCGGATAGCCGATCGACTGAAAGGCGAGTGCGATCAGCGTCGAACAGATCGCCCGCGTCGGACTTCCGCTCCCCAACTCGAGCATGCGTCGCCGAAATTTTTGAGGAACCGGCGGCGCCGGCAGCAGGTAGCGCGCGAGATCGATGATGTTGCGCAGGTCGTACTGCTGCCCGACCCGTGCGATCGCGAATTCGCACACACGCCCGGTGTCCCGCTCGGACAGGCCGATCGGCCGGCAAATGCGCGTGTTGTAGCCGGCGAACTGGTTGACTTCCGCGATTCGCACGCCGTCGATCATGTCGGCTTCGATGAACGCATTGGTTTTCCCGGAAACATGATCGCCGACATACAGCGCGGCATGCGACCAAGTCGATTGCGTCAGGTATCGAATCGCACCGCTGATGCGCGAATTGCCCTCGACCAGCAGCACGTCGCCCGCAACAAGGTGCTCAAGCAGCGCGTCCGGATGGGTCGCCGGTGCGATGCCGTTCGTTTTCACCGGCGCGGACAGATATCGCGCGAGCCGTCGTCCGATCGCGGAACAGAAGAAATCCATGGCCCCTCCCCGTCGCGACCCTGTCGCCGGACGAACTGCGCATCGTTGCAATCCCGATTCTGCCGCGCTGTCCGCGCGCCAGTCGCCGCTTTTCGTCAAACGCAGCGGCCCTCTCGACCATTAGTCGAGTCCGGACTGCCACGTTTACACGGCATGACGAGGGATCCGGTTCCTGGATACGCTTGCGCCGGCAAGTAATCCGGCCCGTCGACGATCCGCGCCCCGTACGACAGCCACGCATCGGAACCGCTCGGCCATTGCGAGAGGAACTCCCAGTGCCAGTGCAGATAGTCGAAGTCCAACGCGATGGCTTCGATGTATGCGCCGCGCAATCTGATCCGATGCAGCGGACATCGGTGCGAAGGCTTTATCCCGATCCGTGTCACGACTCCGTACGTCGTTCGCGCGAAATTCGGCATCCCCGCTGCCCCGTTGTTCGCAACGACGAGCGGCCCTGATGGCAAATCGAACGAACGCATGCCGGGCAGACAGGTGTGAGACGAAGCGAACAAATCTATACGCGATTGCCTGCGTACCTGCTCGAGCCACGCGGGCGTATCGGGTCGATCCAGCGCATCAGCCGAAAAACGCCATCCGGCAAGCGACTCGCAGTCGCCATGCACGATGCCGACACGCAGACGGCCGACCTGGGCAACAAGCGTCATCGGCAAGGCGGCCAAAGCCGCCTGCCGACCGCTTTTGGCAGCTGCACGACGAAGCTCGCGCAATATGGCGTTGGACCGGTCCACCGTCTGTTGCGCGACCTCTGGCGGGTAAGCGCATCCACACCCCGCATCCAGACCGCGCATGCGGCTCAATTCGGTCTCCACGTTGCCGCGCAGCGCATGATGGCGGCGAACGCGCGAATCGACTTGGGAAAATATGGCGCTATTCCGGTCGAACCAGTGGAAGTCGCCATTGAAGACCAGCACGGCTCCCTCGAGGCTCGCCATCAGTTCGATCGCATCCAGTGCGGGACGATTGCCGTACAGCCCCCCGACGACATAAAGCGTCGACGCTTCCAGATCGACCGGTCGGGCGAACGTTGCAGTGTCGTAGCGATAATCGGGAGGACACGATCTTCCCGGGCTGCCGCGATCGTCGGAATCGTCCATTGCCGATAGCGTCATGCAACGGCTGGCGACGGATGCAATGCGCCAGAGCAACTGCTGCCCTGCCCCGCCGTACATCCGAAGCAGTGATCCGCGACGCGAATTGTCGAGCCGACGAAATTGTCTTCCAGCAGATCGGTCACCCGTGCGGGTCGGCCCTCCCGATGCACAATCGGCATGCCGAGCATTTGGTTGAAATCGCAGTCGTACAGGTTGCCCTGCCAATCGGCGCTGATCAGACTGCGGCACATGACGTTGCCGAGATTGGCCGAGACGTAGTTGTCCTTGAGCAATTTCATGTACGCGGCAAACGTACCCTTCGAGACCAATGTGCTGCCAAAACGCTGGATCGGCATGTTCGCGAGCGTCAACAGATGGGTGAACCGGATGCCGAACCGCTCGCCCAGGATCCGGCGGTAGTCCGCTTCGAGTGCCTGTTGCGCCAGCGGCAGAACCGGGCCCTGCGGGTTGTAGACGAGACTGAGCGCGAGGTGCCCTTCGCTTTCATCGCCATACCCGAGCGCATTCAAGCGCACCAGCGCGCGAATGCTCGATTCGAACACGCCGTCGCCGCGCTGCCGATCCACGTTCTCTGCCGAGTAGCACGGGAGTGATGCCACGATCTCGACGGCGTGATGGGCCAGGAAGCCGGCAAGCGTCTCCTGCCCAGGCTCCTCGAGGATGGTGAGATTGCAGCGGTCGACGACATGCACGTCGAGTGCTCGCGCCTCGGCAACAAGGGAGCGGAAATGGGGATTCAACTCCGGTGCGCCGCCGGTGAGGTCGAGGGTGCCAATTTGGTGTTTCGCGAGGACCCTGAGGACGTCGTCAATGACCGCGCGACTCATCTGCTCGGTTCGTGTCGGCCCCGCGGCCACATGGCAATGGACGCACGACTGATTGCAACGGTACCCCAGATTGACCTGAAGGCAATCGAGGGAGCGGCGATGGATACGCGGAAAATCAGTGTCGCGCAATAACGGAAACGTGTCGTGCATGATGAATTCCCTGCGGGAGATCAGCTTGTTGATTCGACGCGCCAGCGACGTTCCGTTTACACGATAGTGGCGTGAAGGGTGCCGCATATAACCAAAAGTTAGTAAAGAAGCTGCCAATCGCTCGTCATACGTTCCATATGCCCGTGTCAGCAAACTGTGCACGGGGGCGCATTGAGCGGATCGACTGCTACTCTCTATCAACTTCCTGATGGCGCAATGACTTCCGGATTTCTCGTTCTGGGCGAGTTCCTTTCGCTCGTCTTCCTCGCCGGCATTGCCAAGGCAGCGCTCGTCACTGGCGCCATCTACGTGCTCTTTCCCGAGCTCGGAGCACTGGCCTACGATGTCTTCACCCGCCCGGCCGGCGTCTGGGCGCGAGCGCCCGTGATGCTGGCTGTCACACCGACCATCGCCGCACTCATCGGCACGGCCGTCGCGCACAGCTTGCCCTATGGCCCGGTACCCGTAGCGCTGTGCATCGCAAGCGCGATGCTCGTGATCCGCATCCTGCGCTCGCCGGTCGCGCCGGCCATCTCCGCCGGATTCCTGCCCCTGGCGCTGGGTGTCACCAGTTGGTGGTATCCCGTGTCGATTGCAGCTGTCACCGTCTTGCTCGGGGCGCTGTCCGTCACATACCGGCACATAGTCGCCGCCAGGCTTCGTTCAGCGCCCCGCGTCATCGACGATGCGATCGACGACGAATTGGAAAGTACACCCCAGCGCTACGTATGGGTTCCGGTTTTCGTCGGATTTCTTCTGCTGACCTACGGCATCGGCGCTGTCACGGGGCTGCGGCTCATCCTGTTTCCACCGCTTGTCGTGATCGCGTTCGAGATGTTTGCGCATGCGGATGTCTGCCCATGGGCTCGACGCCCGTTCTTTTTGCCTCTGGCCTGCTCGATCACCGCTGCCGTCGGCGTCTTGGCAGTTTCGGTATTCGGTGTCGGGCCGTTATCGGTGATCGTGGCGCTGCTGGCGGGTATTGCCGCGCTTCGCACATTTGGCCTGCATATGCCGCCCGCGCTTGCCATCGGCCTGCTTCCACAGGTCATTCCCCATACGGATCAGACATTCGTCATCGCTGTCGCCATCGGCACGTTCACGCTCACCGGCGCCTTTTTGCTCATGCGGCCGGTGCTGTTGGCTCGCTCCGATATGGCAAGTTTCGATTAGAAGTATCGCCAGGCGACGACGTGCTCGCGTTGACTGTCCGGTCGTGTGTGCTGTCGCGGCACCGTTCGGCACGACCGAAGTTGTAAACCTCGTCGAGCGATCCCGTCTAATGGGGGCATCACGGATGTCAAACCGTAAGCGAGGAAAAGTACCGTGCTCAAAATACTGCTGAAAGGGCTCTTTTTGCTGACCTTTATTGGCGCGTCGGCGTCTGCATTCGCCGCGGCACAGCCTTACGACAAGGGTCGCTTCGAGACAGCACTGGCTCAAGGCAAGCCGGTCGTGGTCTGGTTCCACGCCAGTTGGTGTCCGACATGCCGCGCGCAGCAACCGTCCGTCGATAAACTGTCCGAGTCCCCCGCAATGAAGGACGTGACGGTTTTCGTCGCCGACTTCGACAAGGAAGTGGCTCTCGAAAAGACACTGCGCGTCGCACAACAGTCGACGTTCGTGGTGTTCCGCGGCGGCCGGGAGGTTACACGCTCGACCGGCGAAACGAACGAGCAGGCCATCCGCGCAACATGGGAGAAGGCGCTGTGATCGCGTTCGGCCCCGCCACGTACGGCGTTGGATTCGCAGCCGGCACGCTCTCCACACTGTCCCCATGCGCATTGCCCCTGCTCCCCGTCCTCGCGGCGTCCGCGCTGTCCGCGCATCGCTTTGGCAACCTCGCGCTCGCCGCTGGCCTGGGTGCGTCGTTCGCGGCGGTCGGCCTGTTCGTGGCCACCGTCGGCGCGGCGGCTGGACTGACGGGCGACACCTTCCGGGCAGTGGCCGCGGTATTGATGGTGGTTTTCGGGCTCGCGATGGCTTTCGGGGCGCTGCAACACCGGTTCGCGCGCGCCCTTTCGCCGGTCGGTGGCGCAGCCCAGCGCCTGCTCGCTGGCATCCGGGGCGACGGCCTTGCTGGGCAGTTCGCGATCGGACTGCTGCTCGGCATCGTCTGGAGCCCGTGCGTCGGGCCGACCTTGGGCGCCGCGTCCACGCTCGCGTCGCAAGGACAGGATCTTGCACACATTGCTGCGTTGATGGCAGTGTTCGGAATGGGCGCCGTGTTGCCGCTGCTCGTACTCGGTGCGATGTCGCGGGTGACGCTCGCGAAGCTGCGCGGGAGCCTGGGGCGCTTTGGCCGGATTGGGCGCAGCGTGCTCGGCGGACTGTTCGTCGTCGTGGGTGCGCTCGTCCTGTCCGGTGCGGACAAGACGCTGCAAGCTGTCCTGCTGTTGCACAGCCCCGACTGGCTGGTCCAGTTGACCACTTCACTCTAACAAGGAAATCGACATGAAGCGGCGGACGACTCGCGAGGACAGACGATGTATCCCGTTCCATCCGGTCGGGACGAAGTCGCGATGAATGATGTCAACGCAAACATTTCGCGCGCCGAGTTGGCCCAGTTGCGTAATCACTTGCTGCGATTCGCTCGACTGCAGTTGCGCGACGATGCCGCCGCGGAGGATGCCGTCCAGGACGCGATGCTCGCGGCGATGAGCAAGATGGCAGACTTTCGTGGACATGCTCAGTTGAGCACCTGGGTGTTCGCGATCCTCCGAAACAAGATCATCGACATCATGCGCACGCGCAAGCGCTACGTCGCGGTGCAAGAGATCGACGAGCTGCCGGCTGACAGTTTCGATGTGTTGTTCGACGAGCGCGACCGCTGGCAGATTGACGAACGGCCCGCATTCTGGGGCGATCCCGAGGCCACACTGGAGCAGCAGCAGTTCTGGACGGTGTTCCAGACCTGCCTCGACAGGCTGCCGCCGTCAACCGCGCGGGTATTCATGATGCGGGAGTTCCTGGAACTGGAGCCGGAGGAAGTCGCCGCCGAGCTGGCCATCAGCAAGTCGAATTGCGGCGTGATACTTCACCGGGCGCGAATGGCATTGCGCGTGTGCCTTCAGACCCGGTGGTTCAATGAGCGAGGCGATCGAAAATGCTGACCTGCAAGGAAACGACCGAACTGATTTCCAAGGAGGCCGACGACGGTCTCAACCTTCGGGAATCGCTCGACATGCGCCTGCATATCCTGATGTGCAGTGCGTGCCGAAACTATCGGAGCAACGTGGCGTTTCTGCGGCGTGCGTGCCGATCGGCGGCCACACCCGCCACTTCGCCTGACCCATCGCCGAAAGACGGGCACTGACGACGTCCATCCCCTATTCACGAGCAAACAGCAAGCGCTGACGCGCTCATCCGGGAGTATCGGCATGAACTCACGCATTCTTTCCCTTCGACGCCTCGATGAGGTTCAGTGGAACCGCGTCCATACCGCGATCACGATCGCGCTTGGCATCGGCTGGCTGCTCGATGCGTTCGAAGTGACGATCGTCAACAACGTGATCTCCGTCTTCAAGACGCTCTGGCACTTGAGCAACGCGCAAGCGTCCTGGATTCTCAGCATCTGGTTCGTCGGAATCATGGCGGGCGCCTACGGCTTCGGCTACCTGGCCGACCGTTACGGGCGCAAGCGGCTCTTCCTGATCACGCTGTTGTTATACGGCACGTTCACGTTTCTCACCGCGTTCGCATGGGATTACACGTCGTTGATGGTACTTCGCTTCGTTACCGCGATCGGCGTTGGCGCCGAGTATGCGGCAATCAATGCCGCCATCAGCGAATTCATTCCGGCGCGACACCGGGGCAAGACGAACGCGACCGTGATGAACTTCTGGTCGGTCGGCGCGATACTCGCGGCGCTCGTGACGCTGTTGCTCATCAATCGGCTTCCTGCCGACGTCGGATGGCGGGCGGCATTCGGCTTCGGCGCCGTTGTGGCCGTCGCGGCCGCGTTCGCGCGCCGCTACATTCCCGAGTCGCCGCGCTGGTTGAGCGCGCACGGCGAGACAGGTGCTGCATCAGCGATTATCGACGACATCGAGCAAGGGCAATTCTCACGGCCGCGCTCAACCGGGGCGCACGATGTCTCATCCGGACCCGTCGTGCGGCGGAATTTCTGGTCGCAATCGTGCGAGTTGATCCGGCGACATCCGGGGCGCGTCGCACTCGGATGTGCGCTGGATTTTTCCGAGGCCGCCGGCTATTACGGACTGTTCGCGTTCCTCGCGCTGTTCATCCTGCCCGCGGTTCACGTGGAGGCCACGTTCGTTCCCTGGTTCTATCTGATCGGCAATGTCGGCGCGCTCGTCGGCGGCCTCGTTGTCGCCGTGCTGCTCGACAGCGCCGGCCGCAAATTGACCGTGCCCGTCGCGTATTTGCTGGCGGCGGTCGGCGTGCTGTTGATGGCCGCGGCAACGGCCACGCATGACTGGCGCTGGGTGCTGGCGGCCTTCACGGTCGCGAACCTGTTTGCGACCGGAAGCTGGATCTCCGCGTACCCGACCTTTTCCGAAATCTTCCCGACGCATCTTCGCTCTACGGGGATAGGCATCTCGGTCGCGGTCGGTCGGATCGGCGCATTCGCCGCACCGCTGCTGCTCACGCATGTCGCCGAAACGGCCGGCATGATTCCCGCGCTAGTCGTCCTCGCGGCGTTCTGGCTGATCGGCGCCGTCGCGATGGTGCCGTGGTACTTCCGCGGTGTCGAAGGCAAGGGAACTGCGCTCGAAGCGATGGTGAACTGAACACGCGGCACTGACTGCTGTTCGGGTGCCAAAAAAGTTGTAAAAGGTGGCGCTCCATCACGACTAAAGAGCGGGAGTCGTTCCCGAACAACTCGACAAGTCCAGGAGAGCAACATGAAGAAGTCGTCGATGGTCGCCCTTTCGATCGCTGCGCTGACCGCCGCCACCGTCGCATTTCCCGCTGCGGCGCAAACCACCGCGGCAAGCGCGCCGATGGCGCAGTGCGGACCGAAATGTGCCTCGAAATGCGGGGCAAAATGCGGTGCCAAGCAGCACGCCAAGCGGCACGCGAAAAAGCATGTCCAGCATGTTGCCGCCAAGTGCGCATCCAAATGTGCGCCGAAATGCGCGCCCAAGTGCGCGCCCAAGTGCGCGGCACAATAACCGTTAGCGACATGGCTCGGGGCGGTATTGCATTGCGCCGCCCCGCCATACGATGGTGCAGTCATCTGGACATGTCACTGCCGCAAGCGAGGCAATACCCGTGAACGTCAAACGCCCCGGTTCGACCAACAGGCGCCGGCAAGCAGCCTTGGCGCTCGTACGCTGTTATGAGACGCTGGCAAAACGCAACGAGAACCTGCTGCAGCACGTGATTGGCGAGCAGCCGTTCGAGTGCTGGCGCAAATATCCATCTTCCGAAGTCATTAGCGCAGATGGTTTCCAATATTTCTACCACGCGCATAGCGCTGACGACCGACCGGGCGCGACCGAGAATGGACATTTCCATACCTTCGCTCGCCTGGATTGCCGCGCCCGCCCGGTCGAGGATCTACCGGTCCCGCCGTCCGGCACGACGAACCCGATCGCCCAGGATCCGGATTCCGTGCATCTGATCGCGATCTCTGTCGATGCGCTCGGTCTGCCAACCGGAATCTTCACCGTAAACCAATGGGTCACCGGCGACCGCTGGTGCAGCAGCGCCACTCTCGACACGCTTTCGACGGCCTTCCGCGCCGACGGTGCCGGACCTTCACTGGTTTCCTTGTGGGTGACGTCCCTTTTTTCGCTGTACGACGAAGCGATACGTAAGCTGATTCGGGATCGCGACGCAACGATCCAGCAGGCGATCGATACACACGGCGCCGGCTACCGGATAACCGACGATCGGACGCTCGAAGTGCTGTCGTTGAAGACACTCTCGTTTTCCGACGACGTTGATGCCGCGTTGCGTGATGCCCGTGTTGAACACCAGGAGAGAACATGAACGCCAATGACTTCACCGTCGGCATCATCGGCGGCAGCGGGCTCTATCAGATGGACGGTCTTACTGACGTTCGCGAAATCGACGTCGTCACGCCTTTCGGCGCGCCGTCCGATCGCATCGTGACGGGCTGGCTCGACAGCACACGTGTGGCGTTCGTCGCACGGCACGGCCGCCACCATACCCTCCTGCCATCCGAAGTCCCGTATCGGGCCAACATCTATGCACTCAAGCAGCTCGGCGTGCGCTATCTGCTGTCGGTGTCGGCGGTCGGATCCCTGCAGGAGGTGCTTCGTCCCCGCGACATCGTCTTGCCCGACCAGTTCATCGATCGCACTTACCAGCGCGATGCCACATTCTTTGGGGGCGGCGTCATCGCACATGTCCCGTTCGCCACGCCCGTCTGTCCCGCTTTGAGCGGCGTGCTGGCGGACGCGGCTCGGCACGCGGCGCCCGACGTGACCGCCCATGTCGGCGGCGCCTACGTCTGCATCGAAGGGCCGGCGTTTTCTACGCTCGCGGAATCGACGCTATATCGGCAATGGAATGCGTCGGTCGTCGGCATGACGAACCTGCCGGAAGCCAAGCTCGCGCGCGAGGCGGAAATTGCCTACGCGACGCTTGCACTCGTCACGGACTACGATTGTTGGCATCCGTCACACGAAAGCGTCACCGTCGAAATGGCCATCGCGAACCTGCAACACAACGCAGCCAACGCAAAGCGCATTCTCGCCCGCGCGATTGCGTTGATTGCGGACGCCCCGCCGTTGTCGGCCGCGCACGACGCGCTGCGCACGGCGTTGGTCACGCCCGCGTCGGCGATCGGCCCGGCGGCTCGCGAGCGTCTGTCCGCGATCATCGGCAAATACGTTGCCGATTGAAACACAGGGTGATACTGGTGGCTACGGAACATCCTAGCGATACCGCGGCTGCTCGCGGCGGTCCGGCCCCTTCGCGCGTCCCGGGACTGTCAATCATCATTCCGGTGATGAACGAAGCCACGACGATCGGCGCCTGCCTGCACCGCCTGGTGCCGCTGCGTACGCGCGGAGCGCAAGTCGTCGTCGTCGACGGCGGCAGCACCGACGACACCGTCACGCTGGCCCGTCCGCTGTGCGACGTCGTCGTGCGCGCGCCGCGCGGGCGCGCATCGCAAATGAATGCCGGTGCGCGGCTCGCATGCGGGACCATCCTGCTCTTCCTGCACGCAGACACAGCCCTGCCTGCGTCCGCCGACCTGCTGATCCGCGCAGCGCTGCAGGATGCGCCGGCACAAGCGTGGGGGCGCTTCGACGTACGGATCGACGGCGCCGCGCCGCTGTTGCGAGTCGTCGCCCGCATGATGTCAATTCGCTCGCGCCTGACGGGCATCGCGACCGGCGATCAGGCGATCTTCTGCCTGCGCGACACCTTCGTGACGGAACGTGGATTCCCGATGATTCCGATCATGGAGGACATCGCGTTCAGCCAGCGCCTGCGTCGCCATGCACGACCGATCTGTCTGCGTGCCTGTGTAACAACGTCAGGCAGGCGCTGGGAGGCGCACGGCGTGATCCGCACCATACTGCTGATGTGGTGGTTGCGGCTCGCGTATGCGCTTGGCGCGGCACCCGATACACTGGCCGGATGGTACCGGTCCGAGTCGGGGCGATCGTCACCGACGCGCATCGATCAACACCGCAAACCATGAGAGGTGCCATGTCTGCATCGTGTCATGTCGCCGTTTTCTCCAAGCCGCCGATTCCAGGCGCGGTCAAGACCCGCCTGATCCCGGCGATTGGTGCCGACGATGCGGCATCGCTGCATCATCGGCTACTGCGACATACGCTGAGTGTGGTGTGCCGCACGAGGTACGCGCGCTCATTATGGATTGCCGGCCAGCTTGCCCATCCCGCGCTGCTCGATGCTAACCACGATTTCGGCATCGGATTGCTCCGCCAGGAAGGCCCCGACCTCGGCGCGCGCATGAAGCATGCGATGCGGGTGCTGCTGCCGCATGCCACCGCGGTGGCGATCATCGGGACCGATTGCCCGCTGCTCACGCCGGCGCATTTCGAACGGATCTTCAATGCGCTGCTCGGAGGTTCCGAGGTCGCGGCCATACCGGCCGAAGACGGCGGATATGTGCTGATCGGCGCGGCAACGAGCGAGCCTGCGAGACGCGACGTCGTACTGGATGCCCTGTTCGACGACATGCCCTGGAGTACCGATTTGGTCATGTCGCGCACGCGTGAGCGACTGCTGCGCATCGGCGCTTCGCTGCACGAACTGCCGCCGCTCTGGGACGTCGACCGCCCCGACGATCTCGCGCGTCTCGAAGCGGTTGCACTTCCGCCCGATGCGCGATCGCCATGACACGACATCTCGTGCTGCTGGGAGGCGGGCATGCACATCTGCATGTCCTCGAGTCGCTGGCTCGCTCGCCATTGCCCGACGTCCGGGTCACACTCGTCTCGCCGTACCGCCACCAGATTTACTCCGGCATGCTGCCGGGCTGGATTGCCGGGCACTATCCGCTGGCGGACTGCACAATCTCGCTCGATCGGCTCGCCAAGGCCGCACAGGCGGAGTTTATGTGCATACGCGCATGCGCACTCGAGACCGCGAGCCGATGCGTGCGGCTTGCAGACAACTGGACCGTCGACTATGACCTGCTCTCCGTCGATATCGGCTCGGACGTTCGTGTCGGTCCGCTCGAATGCGCATCCGATCGCCTCGCGCCGGTGCGGCCCGCACCGCCCTTCGTTGAGCATTACAAGCAGCATGCGCGCAGTAATGCCGGTCAGCCGGTTGCCGTGATCGGCGGCGGAATGGCCGGCATCGAGATCGCGTGCGCATTGCGCGTGGCGTCGGGCTATCGGGCCGATGTCACACTGCTCGCCGGCCGGGACGGCATCGTCCCGACTCAACATGCAGGACTCAAGACCCGGCTGGCCAACGCGCTAAAAGCGCGCGGCGTGACAATCATCAACGAAGATGCCAGCGGATTCGGCGGCACATCGATCGAAACATCGAGCGGTCGCCATGTCGCCGCGATGTTCGTGGTGCTCGCCACCGGACCGCAAGCGCCTGGTTTGCTGCGCAACAGCGGCCTGCCGCTCGATCAGGATGGCTATCTAAAAGTCGACGCCTCGCTCCGCTCGACAGGCAATTCAGTCGTATTCGCGGCAGGCGACTGCGCACGCTTTCTCGACGACAGCGTCGCGCGTTCGGGTGTCTACGCGGTTCGCCAGGGACCGATCCTCGCTCACAATTTGCGTGCAGCGCTGATGGGCAACTCCTTGAGGAAATATCATCCGCAACGACGCGCCCTCTACTTGATGTCGACTGGACCGCGTCATGCGATCGCGACATGGGGGCGCTGGACCTGGGAAGGTGAATGGGTCTGGCGGTGGAAGCGGCATATCGATCGCCGCTTCGTGCAACGCTTCTGCCGGCCCTGATCACAATAAGTGGCCCGCATGTGGCCGGGCAGCAGCGTACAGGAGGCATCCCGCAAGCGACAGAACACCGTAAAACAACGGCAGCCATTCGCCGCCCGGAGAAAGTCCAAGAGTGCCCCACGTCGCGACCGATGCACCGACTGAAACCGGCACGAGCGGCAGCCACAAATGCGACCATGCTTGCGCGGTGCCGCGAGCAAATAACCGCAAAAAGAACCAAAGATTGGACACCGACGCGATGACAACGCCCAGCCATTCTGCGGCGAGTTCGTGACGCAAGAGCACGATGCACCCGTGTAGCAGCGAGACCGCCTGCAGTGTCAAAAACGCGTCGATGCCCAACGATTTCAGTCTCGTCATGATCGCTTGCGTGAATTCCCTACGCGTGCGTATGAAATCCGTCTGGTGACTCCGCAACTATCGGTTCGACTCGTATTACTTCGCGTCATCGTCCCGCAGTGGTTCAGGCCAAACGGCCTTTCCTTCCTTGAGGGCTTTACATGCCTTTCGGATTTCCGACATCTGCTCATCAAATACACAACAGTCCGGGCACATCGAAAGATGTCGCTCGACATGACTGGCTTCGTCCGTGGACAGCGTGCGATCAAGGCGCTCGACGATCAGGCGATGGATCACGCGACAGGTCGATATTTCATTCGACATGATGCCCCCGTGCTCTGAGGTGCCGACGATCCGATCGCGAGCTGTGTTCAGCTCCGCCGCATCCAAGCCTGGTAACGGCCCAACAGACGCAACAATGCTTGCGGTGCGTGATCCATCTTCCAGCGACCGGCAACGTACTTCGCCGCCTCCGAATGCGTCGGATAGACGTGTATCGTTCGCAGGATGCCGTTCAACCCGATGCCGTGTCGCATCGCCAAGGCGAACTCGGCAAGCAGCGGCGCCGCATGCTCTCCGACGATGGTGACGCCCAGGATCCGGTCCTTGCCCGGTGCCGTCAGTACTTTGGCGAAACCGTCAGTGCCGCCATCCGTGATCGCCCGGTCGAGCTCGTCCAGGCCAAATGTCGTGGCCTCGTACGGAATTCCCTGACACACCGCGTCCGACTCGTTGAGTCCAACGCGCGCTATCTCAGGTGAAGTAAAGGTGACCCACGGCGTCACACGGTAGTCCACCTTGAACCGGTGCCACCGTCCGAACATCGCATTGACCGACGCGTACCACGCCTGATGGGCTGCCATGTGCGTGAACTGGTACGGCCCCACCACGTCGCCGCACGCGTAGATGTTCGGATAAAGTGTTTGCAACCGGTCATCGACCTTGATCGTCCCTGCAGCCGTCACGCCGATCCCCAGGGATTCCAGGCCATAGCCTTCCGTATTGGCCACGCGCCCGACCGCGCAGAGGATCGCATCGAACGGGATGGCGCGCTCGCCGTCTGATGTACGGACCACCACAACTTTCACAGAACCGAGTCGCTCGCACCGTACGACCTCGGCATCGAGCAGGACATCGATACCCTCGGTGCGAAAGCGCTTCAGGACGTGGGCCGACGCGTCCGCGTCTTCTCGTGGAAGCAGTCTCGGCCCCTTTTCTATCTGAATCACGTGTGCGCCGAGCCGTGCGAAGCCTTGAGCGAGCTCGCACCCGATCGGGCCGCCGCCCAGAACCACGAGATATGCCGGCAGCGTTTCGAGGGACCAGATGGTGTCGGAAGTCAGGTAACCGACCGCTTCGAGCCCCGGAATATCCGGTATCGCAGGCCGGGACCCGGCAGCAATCACGATGCTGCGAGTGGTCAGAACGCGTACCGATCCGTCGTCCGCCGCCACCTCGACGGTGTGAGGCGATGTGATCGTCGCTCGTCCTGCCATGCAGGCAACGCCCAGCGATGTGTAACGTTCGATCGAATCATGTGGCGCCACATTCGCCTGCACCCGAGCGACGCGCCTCATGACAGCACCGAAATCCACATGGACACCGCCCATACACGAGATGCCAAATTCGCCTGCTCGCCGCAATTCCGCTGCCACGCCAGCGGATCGCAGCAGCGCCTTGGACGGCACGCAGCCGGTATTCAGGCAATCGCCACCCATAGCATGTCGCTCGATGAGTGCGACCCTGGCCTTGACGACCGATGCGACATACGACGAGACGAGGCCGGCCGATCCGGCGCCGATGACGACGACGTTATAGTCGAACTGCTTCGGCCTGGGCCAGCGCGCCATCAATCGCCGCGTGCGAAGCGCGCGCAGGAGCCCCTTCGTTCCATAAGGCAGTGCCGCCAGCGCAACCAGTCCGACCAACAGCCCCGGCGACAGAATCCCGCGCAACGAGGTCACCTCCGGCAAGCGAGTGCCAACGCTCACGTAGACAATTGTGGCCGGTAGCATCCCTAGCTGGCTTACCCAATAGAACGTCCGGAGGGGGATTGCCGTGACGCCCATCATCAAGTTGACCAGCCAGAAAGGCACGGCTGGAACCAGACGCAGCGACAACAAGTACATCCAGCCCTCTCGCCGTACACCCTCGTCGATCGGTCCCAGCCGGTCCGCGAAACGCGCCGCGACAGCATTGCGCAACACGTAGCGGGAAGCGGCAAACGCCAGTGTCGCGCCGATCGTCGACGCGAATGAAACGAGCACACTGCCCCAGACGACCCCGAACAGCGCGCCGACCGCGAGCGTCAGCACCGCCGCACCTGGGATCGACAATGCCGCTACGATCACGTAGCCGGCAAGGAACGCCAACGACGTCGCGAGAGGATGCAGGTCGCGCAGGCGAACGAATGCCGCTTGTTGAGTCTTTGCATAGTCAAGCGACACGTAGTGCAGCCCGCCGAGGCTGAAGAACGCGATGATCGTCACGCCGATGACCGCGACCAGGGCGAGGCGGCCGACGCCGAACCGCACGGCGCCGGACCGCGTACTTTCATCATGATTTGCGGAGGCCGCGCTCATCTCACTTTCCTGATCGGCTGTGCTTTAGCCAGTGGTCTAGAGACAAGCCGCCCGGCCCCCAGACCAGCAGCACCAGCAGCGAAATGCCCCAATATAGATGACTCTGAATCGCCGCCGGACAGTCAAAGTGGAACAGATCAGGGTAGGAAATGACAGCGACCGCATTCACGAAAAACAAGCCCAATGCAGCCGGACGCGACAGGAAGCCAACGAACAGCAGTGCCGGAAACGTGAGCTCGCCGAATGCCCCCAGCGCGGCCGCGACGTTCGGCGCAAGCAGCGGCGTGTGATAAACGTCGTGAAACATCGATAGCGTGTTGCCCCAGTCGCTGATCTTGAGGAGCCCGGACTTAAAGAACTGCCAGCCGACGAACCATCGCAATCCGAGGTTCACGAGCGCCCCGCCGTAACGTTGCAATTTCCCGTTGAATCGTTCGGCCATGAAACCGGCCTTGACCACTGTGTTCATCACCCACTCCTCAGATTTTTCGTTGCTCATTCAAATGTCGCGGCGACGATAATTTTCCGCTCGATCCAGGTCCGCCAGGCCGTGGCGAAGTCGAAGTCGCGGTCGATGGCAAGTGCAACATCGAGCGCCGCGCCGAGCGATTCGTGCCGGCGCAACGCCGCCAGCATCCCGAAAGTCGCCGGCGTCACCGCATGAACGACCGGAAGCCACCGGGGACGCGAGACGACGATCCATTGGGGCGCGTCGATGTCGTGCACCGTCTGCTCGTTTCCGTCTTCCTGATGGGCAAGCCAGAGATCGGCCGCTGACGTCGACGTATGCAGCAGCTCGACAGCGGGATCAAGCGAAAGGAAAGCCGACTCGAGCGTATCGGGCGCGAGCCGCGCCCATTGTTCGGCTGACCACGACATCGCTTCTGCTGCGAAATAGGCCCGGTGCACGGCCCATTCGAGGCGGGCGACGTCGGCCAGATAGCGGTACGGTGCAGTCGGCGGCCACGACGCCAGAAGTTCCGACATCCGGTGACCGAACTGATTGAGATCGCCCGAACTGGCCGGATCGGCCAATCCGTATTCGCGCGACAGCGCAACAAAGAATGCGTCACCGATGAGCGCGTGCACCACCGGATAGGCCGACGCCAACACCTGGTGCCACGTCCCGGTCAGGTTCCCGCGATACAGCGCCAAGCGGTTCCAATTGCGTGTGTCTTTCCCGGCCAGCATGCCGAGCATGCGTTTCCCGGCGTCGGGATGTAGCAATGCTTCGACGAACTCCCGCTGCAGATCTTTAAGCGGCTTGTCCACCCGTCCTCCCCGATGCCCGCGCCGCGGCCAACCTCCGCGCCGTTGCGGCCTCATCCAGTAGCACATCGATCGGCGGAATGTCGGTATCCCATTCGACGAGCGTCGAAATCGGCCCGAAACGATCAAGGGCCTGTTCGTAGAGCGCCCAGACATCGGAGCAAACCCGGCTCCCGTGGTTGTCGATCACCGAATCCTCGGTGACGAGATGTCCGGCCAGATGAATTTCCCGCACTGCATCCGGCGCGACGCGGTCAATCGCCGCCAACGCGTCCTCGCGGTGATTGCACTGGTTCACATAGAGATTGTTGAGGTCGAGCAGGACGGCGCAGCCCGTTTGCCTGACGACTTCCATCAAAAATTCCATTTCCTTCATTTCATCGTGCCCGAAACGCAGATGACTCGAAATGTTCTCGAGCAGAATGGTCCGCTTCAGGACGGTCTGCATTTGATCGACGTGGCGCGTCACCACGCCAAGTGCCTCCTGGGTGAACGGCAACGGCAGCAAATCGTTCACGTGCCGCGTCGGCACGGCCGACCAACACAAATGCTCCGACACGAGCACCGGCTGGAACCGGCTGACCAGCGCCGCGATCCGGTCGAGATGTCGGGTATCGACCGGCATCGCTGAACCCAGACCGAGGCCGACCCCATGAAAGCTCAGGGGATAGTCCTGCCGCACGCACTCAAGCACGTGAAGATCGTAACCGCCGTCGCCCAGATAGTTTTCCGTATGGACCTCTACCCAGTCCACCGGTTGTTTCCGATCGAGGAAATCGCGATAGTGCGCATGGCGGAGACCAATGCCCACGCCGAGATCGCAATTTGGGCGTGCCGCCCTGGCCGCGCGGCTGCGCGTCGACTCGAGCACTGATCGTCCGGTTGCCATGATCGCGTCAAGCCTCCTTGCCGCCCAGCTTGTCGCACGCGCTCTTCGGCATCAGCTTGAAGTCGAGCGGGTCGTAATCCTTCTTCGACTGGCCGGCGCATGCATGAGCCCCCGTCTTGCTCGCACAATCGTTCTGACCGGCTTTCGCGACCCCGTAACACTTGAGTTTGGCTTCGTCGGCCTGTGCGGTTGCGGAAAGGCTTGCGCCGAGGGCGCCTGCAAGGGCGGCGGCAATAAGGATGCGTCGCTTGTTGTCCATGCTGCAATTCTCCTGGTGGGCCCCGATAGGGCGGCTGGTAAAGGGCGATCCGGCGGTTTTCACGTCGGGTCACTGGTTAGACGACTCCGATCGCGGGCGTTTACAGCCATTCCTGTCAGCAGCGCCGGGCGCAGCGTTCCAGTTGCCGCTATGATTTCTGTTCCACCGGTGCTTCCCGCCGGCCCAGCCGCCCACCATCACCGCCATGAGGCGCCTCGACTGGACCTCGTGACGCATGGCGGGACCCCACCGACGCAGGAGGCTGCCATGTCTGCCCGTTCGTCACGTCGCCGCATCCTCGTGTTCGATGTCAACGAGACCTTACTGGACATAGAGGTGCTTCACCCGTTCTTTGCCCGTGTGTTCGGCGACGCCGGCACGATGCGTCAGTGGTTTGCCGAACTGATTCTCTATTCCGAGGCCTTGTCGCTCAGCGGACGCTATGTCGAATTCGGCACCTTGTCAGTGGCGGTCTTGCGCATGGTCGCGGAAATCAGGAAAGTGACCCTCATGCCCGCCGACGTTGAGCAATTCGCCGCGACGATGCGCACGCTGCCGCCGCATCGGGACGTGCCGGAGGCACTGAACCGACTGGCCGCCGCGGGCTTCAGGATGGTGACGTTGACCAATTCGACCAGTCATGCCGGGCAGGCCGTGCTCGACAGCGCCGGCCTGACGCGTTATTTCGAACGGCTGTTTTCGGTGGACGAAGTCAAGCGGTTCAAGCCGGACCGCGAGGTATACGTGCACGTTGCAAACGAGCTAGCAGTCAGGCCGGAGCAGCTCCGGCTGATTGCCGCGCACACTTGGGACACGCTCGGCGCGATGGCCGCAGGCTACGCGGCCGCACTGGTCGCGCGGCCGGGCAATGCCCCTCTGCCGGTCGGGGAGCAACCCGACATCGTGGCACCCGATCTGGTTACGGTAGCCGACCGCATCATTGCTACCGACATCGAATAGATCGGCGACGAAGCGACGTATCATGAACCGGCCAACTTGGCAGATGCACCCGGTGCGCGACATTTTGGTACACTCGGACCAAAATGGAGGATGGAATACCGATGGCAAGACCCATGGAGTTCGACCGCAGCGAAGCGCTGGCACGCGCCATCGATGCGTTCTGGGAATGCGGATACGGCGCACTGTCGGCCAATGATCTGGCGGACAGGATGCGAATCGGCAAGTCGTCCCTCTACAACACCTTCGGATCCAAGGCCGAACTTCTGCAGGAAGCGGTTGTCGGTTATACGGACCTGAAATCGGCGGCGCTGCAACAAGCGATGCGTGGACGAAGCGCGGTGGACGTCTTGCGCGCGCTGCTACTTGATATCGTGAAGCGCAACGACGACGGGCGAGGTTGCCTGCTCGTGAACACTGCGGTCGAACTCGGCCGGCACGATGCACACGTTGCGCAAACGACGCGGGCAGGATTCGACGCCATGGCGGCGGCTTTCGAAGGGCTCATCGCTTCGGCGCAGCAGGCCGGAGAAATTCGCGCAGATCTTGACGCGAAAGATCATGCGCGCATCCTCGTCACAAGCATCGCCGGTCTGCGCGTGATGGTCCAGAGTGGCTTTACCAGCAAGGAAATGCGACCGTTCATCGAGACGGTTCTTGCCAGCATGCGCATCTGATTTTTTTTGACCATTTTGTACCATTGGTCCAAAATGGATTCCAATCGGAAGACTCGTCTCCACGGCGATCTTCCTTCAAGGAGGTATAGCAATGAACCAGACTGCACGACTGTCCCTTTCCCCAGTCAGCGCCGAAACCGCGCAAGGGCGTACGAAGGAGGTACTCGACACTGCGCGTCAGCAGGTGGGCTTCATTCCCAACATGTATGCCGGCATGGCGAACTTCCCGGCCGTGCTCGATACCTATCTGCATGGCTATAAGCTGTTCCGGACGGAATCGGCGCTCACGCCGGCCGAGCAGGAAACGGTCTTTCTTGCGATTTCGCGGGCCAACGAATGCACCTACTGTATGGCGGCTCACAGCATGATTGCGACGGCTGTTTCCAAAACACCCGTCGACGTCGTGCAGGCCATCCGCTCGGATAGTCCGATCGACGATCCGAAACTGGCTGCGTTGGCCGAATTTACTCGGCTGATGGTGATGTCGCGCGGCCGCCCGACCTCGGAACAACTGAGCGCATTCGTCTCGGCGGGCTATACGGAGCACACGGTCCTCGAAATCATTCTGGCGATCGCCGTCAAGACGCTCAGCAATTATTCGAACCATGTATTCCACACCGAAGTCGATCAGAAGTTCCAGGACTTCGCGTGGGCGCCGCCCACACAGGGCTGATTCGTGGGCCTGCGGCCTGCCCCGTCGTTTATATCGGGAGGCCGCAGCCGAACTTCCGCCGCAGGCTGAAATGCTACGGTCGCGCAATCAATTGATGGTGTGCGTCCACGCCGATAGTGCCACGCAATCGTCCGTGCGTCTGCCCGTCGGAATGGTAGACCACGAGTACCGCATTGTCGTGCGTCAACGGTACGGGCGCGATGGTCGTGACCACGGCGTAACCAATCGAGTCCGCAACAAAGCTATTGGTTTCACCGGTTCCGTCCAGCGGCGTGAATCCGACCGGCTTCTGGTCGAAGTGATTCTCGAACAAGCTGTAGTGTCCATTGGGTTTCAGGTGGGACAGCACAACGGTGACCTTTTCGTGTCCGTTTGCCGCGGGGCTGAGGACGACGTCACCGCTCGCGCTAAGCCAGGTGCCCAATGACATGTCGAGCGGTTTATCCAGCGCGTTTACGATTGGCAAGGACTTGTTGTCTGAAATGTGTGCATTGCGTATTCCTGCAACATGCTTGATCCCCTGCGGCCCGATTCCCGAGGTACCCGACGGCTCCGCGACGAAGACTTGCGGGTCGAGCGGCACCGGCTGATGGGTTTCGGCGGAAAAGAAATCTGCGTGCGTCACAAGAGTTAGTACGTCGCTCTGCGCATGCACGGAAAGACTCATCGCACTGCCCAGACCAAGCAGACCCAGCGCGATCGCGCTTCGTGACGCACGTCTCATCAGTTCCTTCATGATGCATTTCCCCATGGTGTGTGGTAATCGACGATCGGAAGAATCATACGCTGGCCCGCTGCGCGGGAAAACGCTCTGACCTATGTCATGGAGTTCACTGGTTTCGCGACCGGTGATTTCCATGATCTCGTATTCCAGCGGCGGCTCGCCGTCTAACAAGACGATAGACGGCGACACATGTGAGAGCCAATGCCAGCGTAGCGACCACGAACGCGAGGCCATTCCAGCCCGTCAGCATTCGATCGCCCAGCAGGTTGAGGCAGATCGTGAGCGGAAGAATGCCGATTCCGGTGGCCCAGAGGAATGTCCACAGCGAAACGTCGGTCAAGGCCGACGCGTAGTTGACCAGATTGAACGCAATCGCCGGCAGCAGGCGAGCCAGCAGGATGGTCAACCCCGCGTGCTGTCGTGACCAGGACGCGAGTTGCGCTTGCTGACGCGCCGGCAGCATCCAGCGTACGAACGGTCGTCCGAGCCCGCGGACGATGCCGAATGCGCTCGTCGCACCGATCATCGCGCCGACCCAAGTGATCACGCTGCCCCACACCGGTCCGTAGATGACGCCGTTGGCGATCGCAATCACTTCGGCAGGAAACGGCAGGAAGGAATGAACCGTCATCAGCGCGATCGACAGCAACATGCCCCACGCGCCGAGCGACCGTATTGCCGCGACCGCCCGACGCACCGTGTCGATCCCGAACCATTGCGGAAATTGACCCCACGCCCACCATCCGGCTGTGAGCAATAGAAGCCCGGCGACGGCAATTGCTATCCGCGTCACGCTCACGCGATGACGTGGTGCGTCGTAGGTCATCACGCGCCCCCACTTCTGCTTGTAACGCTTGCGCTGGCCCGACACGCCTAAGGGGCAATGCTCCGATACAGCCCGTCGCGATTCGACGTTCAGGTCAGGCGGGCGTGACCTGCGAAGCGCGCGTGCCGTACACGGCGCCGAGCACCGCGCCGAACACCAGGTGCAGCATCAGCGTCATGACGGGAGCCGCCATGCCCAGATCGAGGCCGAAGAATCCGGCGCCCGCCATCGGCATCATGGCGAACATCATGACCAGCCACGGTACGACGGCAAACAACATCCCCTTGAGCCAGAACGGCCCTGGGAACATCCGGCTCGTCGATGCAAATGCGATACCCCACACAATACCGATCATGAAATGCATGACCCAGCCGACGACCGGCGTGGACATGCCGAGCATGTGCGAAATCATGCCGATCGGGTCGAGTTCCGGCATCACGCCCATCGCGTGTTTCATCATTATCAGGATCGATAGCACGACTGTTGCCACGAATCCGGCCAGCATTCCTCGCCCGATGGCGGGTTTTTCGTTTTGAATTGCATTGCTCATGGTTTCCTCCAACACGTTTGAAGTGACGAACAGACAGGCGTCAAAACAGCCGCCCAGTACACCCGTTTAGACGACGTCCATGGTCGCGGTTTACGTTGATTCTTCCGACGATGCGTGCCAGGCGCCAGGGTCCTGCTTTCGCGGAAATCGAAATTCGTCAATCGGGCAGTGGGTTCGGAAACGGATGTAAACGCCCGAGGCTTTCGCCGTCTAAGCAATGCATGGGACGAGCGATCTCACCCCGATCTTCATGTCGGAAAGTTGAATAGCCCGTCGAATCGTCGCGCCGCGGGACCGCACTTTTGCAGTCGTCCGGCTCTTGCCGCGTCGCAGCATACGGAGACGCGTGTAATTCCACCGCCGGACGCCTCGGAGGGATGAACGTGGACGATCAACGGGATTCGCGGTGGGTTGCCCTCACGAAGGCGGCGCAGGCCGGCGACCCGATCAGCTATGCGACGCTGCTGCGCGAGGTTTCGCCATTTTTGAGGCGCGTGGCCAGACAGGGCTGGCCACGAGGCAACGCGGCGGATATTGAGGACGTCGTTCAAGAAACGTTGCTCACCCTCCACGCCGTCCGGCACACCTTCGACCCCACTCGCCCATTTACGCCGTGGCTGCTCTCCCTGCTCCAGCGACGCATCGCCGACGGCGTGCGCAAGCGTGCCCGGATTTGCCGCCACGAAATCGGAACAGACCTGTCCGACGTAACCTATTCGATCGAGCCAGCGAATACCGCGCATGAACGACAGGCCGACAGCAGCGACCTCAGACGCGCCATTTCGCAGTTGCCGCCCGGACAGCGACAGGCGATCGAGTTGCTGAAGCTGCGGGAAATGTCCCTGAAGCAAGCAGCGGCTGCGACCGGGCTCAGCATCGCGGCACTCAAGGTGGCGACGCACCGCGGGCTCAAGGCGCTGCGCCTGATTCTCCCGGTTGGGAAATGACAATGGATACTCACACGCTTATCGATGCGCTCGTGGCCGACCTCAGGCCGGTCAGGCGTTTGTCCCCTCCCGCGTTGCGGTTGCTGGGATGGCTTGTCGTCTCGGTGCCGGCTGTCGCGGCGATTGTCGCATTGGAGGGGGTGCGCAGCGATATCACCGCGCAACTGGCGGAACCGAGTTTTCTGATCGAGCAAGTCACCACCGTGGCGACTGCGCTGGTGGCCGGATGGGCCGCGCTCGCCGGCTGTATCCCGGGCACGGCGCGCTGGAAGCTGTGGTTGCCCGTGGCGCCGCTGAGCGTCTGGATCGCAAGCCTTGGGCACCAGTGCTGGAGCGAATGGATTCTGGTCGGCGCATCCGGCATGTCGCTGCGTCCGGACTGGATGTGTCTGCCGAACATCGCTGTCATCGGCGCGCTGCCTGCGATTGCCATCGTCATCGCAATCCGGCGCGGCGCTCGGCTCGATGCGACGCCGGTGCTGTGGGGAAGCCTCGCGGCCGCGGCGCTCGCCGATGCGGCGCTACGCCTGATCCATGCCGAGGACGCCGCGCTGATGGTAATCGTCTGGCAATTCGGCAGCGTCGCGCTGTTCACGACGGCGCTGACGCTATTCCGCCGTTTTCTGGTACCGATTCGGACGGCTCGCATGCTGAGCTAACCGGTCAGTTACACGGGAACATGGTCGAACGTAACCTTTTGCGCCATTCGACGAAGTAACGGAATCGGCCTCGCCTCGAGTGCCGACCAACCAGGAGAAAGGAGAATCGCCATGACTCACCGACTGCTCGCCACCACCACGCTGTCCGCTGCCATGGGCCTCGCGCTGGCCATCCAGGGTGGCGCCGCCAGCGCGCAAGGCATGAAGGACATGTCGAATGCGCCACCGATCGTGAAGCAGAATATGGAACGCGCGATGAAGGGACACCTGGAAAAGTGCTATGGCATCAATGCCGTCGCGAAGAACGACTGTGCGGAAGGTGCTCACTCGTGCGCAGGACAAGCGACCCAGGCACGCGATTCCGCGTCGTTCGTGCTGCTGCCGGCAGGCGATTGCGGCAAGATCGCCGGCGGCAGCCTGAAGCATACGTAATGCGCGATGGCTCCCATGGCTTCCAATTCATGCATCGACCAGTCGCGGGAGTCTGGCCCGATCCCGGCTTCGGCCGGGGTCGGACTGCGTTTTCCCCACCATCAGGCATTCGTCGACATGCGCCCTGCCATCGGCTGGCTGGAGGTGCATGCCGAAAACTACATGGGTGGCGGCACGCCGTTGCGCTACCTGGACACGCTACGGCGTGACTATCCGGTGTCGCTGCACGGCGTCGGCCTGTCGCTTGGCAGCGCTGACGGACTGGATGCTGCGCATCTAGAACGCCTTGCCCGTACGATCGAACGGTTCGAGCCTTGGGTGATCTCCGAGCACCTGTCATGGAGCGTGGTCGGGCAAACGTATCTCGCCGATCTGCTGCCGCTGCCGATGACCGAGGAAGCGCTCAACGTCGTGTGCCACCACGTCGACCAGACACAGGAATATCTCGGACGCCGGATTCTGGTCGAGAACCCGTCGACGTATCTGCAGTTCAGCCACTCGACGATACCCGAGTGGGAGTTTCTGTCGAGCGTCGCATGCCGCACCGGCTGCGGCATTCTGTGCGACGTCAACAATATCTACGTCAGCGCACAAAATCACGGCTGGAATGCGCTTGCGTACCTCGATGCGCTTCCGCCCGCCGCGATCGGCGAGATCCATCTGGCGGGCCATTCAGTGACGACGCTCGATTCTGGCGCAACGATCAGGATCGACGATCACGGATCACGGGTGGCGCCCGCTGTCTGGACGCTCTACGAAGCTGCATTGACCCGATTCGGCGCGGTTCCAACATTGGTCGAGTGGGACACGAACATCCCTGCGCTGGACGTCCTTGTCGGGGAAGCTGCACTGGCCGAGCAGCAGCTCGGTCGCGCTCGCGAAAGGAGTCGCCATGCCGTCATTGCGTGAGCTACAGGACGCGTTTCGGCGGAGCATCGTCGAGCGCGACGATCTCGACGCCGCCGCTTGGATCCGCGATGACGGCATCGAGCCTGACAGGCGTTTGTCGGTCTATCGAAATACGTTTGCCAGTACGCTGATCCGCGCGATGCGGCTGTCATGTCCTGCGGTCGACCGATTGGTCGGCGGCGAATTCTTCGACGCGTCGGTTCGCGCGTACATCACTACTTGCCCACCACACAGCAGCTATCTGGACGAATTTGGTGGCGACTTCGCGGATTTTCTCGAGCAATATGCGCCAGCGCAATCGGTGTCGTATTTGCCCGACGTTGCCCGGCTCGAATGGGCGGTGAGCTGCGGTCTTCGCGCGCCTGATGTGCCCACGCTAAGTGCGGCGGAGATCGGCGGCGTCGATCCGGCCGATCATGAACGGCTCCGGTTTCAACCTCATCCGTCCGTGCGCCTCGTACGTAGCCGGTTTCCCGTCGACGAGATTTGGCGGGCCGTGCTCGGCGGCGACGACGCGAGAATGGCGGTCATTGATCCGGATAGCGGCGCGGTCTGGCTGCTCGTTCACCGAGACGAAACCGGCATCCGCGTCGACCGGCTCAAAGCGAACGCGTGGCAATTCGTCGGAGATCTGTTCGCCGGTTGCGCGCTCGGCGATGCGTTGGGCAAGCACCCCGGCGTCGATGCAGCGGGGATTCTGGCTAGCTTGTTCGTCGACGGGCTATGTACGCGCTTCAGCCTGGCAAACGCCGCCGGGACTCATGCGTGAATCCGAACGAAAAAGGAGTGAGGCGATGGAACCGACTGCGTCTTCGAAGCCGCACGTACACGGAAGCGCCGCGACGCTCGCGATGCGCTGCATTCGCTGGCTGGACGGCATCCCCTACACACTGCTTGCGATTCCGCTGCGCGTAGCGGTGGCAAACGTATTCTGGAGTTCGGCGATGGTCAAGCTCGCCAATTGGGACGCCGCGCTCGCCTTGTTCGAAGACGAATACAAGCTCCCGCTGCTTCCGCCCGATCTTGCGGCCTACATCGGCACGTCGATCGAACTCTCGACGCCTGTTCTGCTGATACTCGGCCTGTTGACCCGCCCGGCGGCGACCGCATTGCTCGGTATGACCACAATGATCGAGGTGCTCGTCTATCCGCAAGCATGGCCAACCCACATTCAGTGGGCCGCGATGCTGCTCGTGCTGCTCGCGCGCGGTCCGGGGAAGCTATCGCTCGATTGGCTGATTCGTCGGAAGTTCTTTGGCGAGTGATGACGCGCTGGACCCGGAAACAGCGATCGCGATCCGTCCGGATATCCGTTGCGGAGCTGCCGGCCCGTTGACCGGCGACCCCGCAATGGAAGCCTGTCGTCGAAGATTCAATGTCCCCGATAGAGACCACACTGAGGATCCATTGAGCAAGGCATGGCGTCATGCGGCCGCATACTCCGGTCGTGCGACAGGGCGCCGGCCTCGGTCTTGCCGCCGGCATTCCCGCCATAGGACGTCTCCGTGACGGCCGGCGCGTTCGCTCCCTCCTCTTTTTTCTGTTGCTGCTGCGCGAGTGCTTCATGCCGTTGTTGAACGATACGCTCGGCCGCCTGGATGTTTTGCGGGTAGTGGTACCAGTCCCGCGGGTTGTAGCCCGCATTCACGAGCTCCTCGAGCTCCGCCTTGACCTGGGCGCGAGTGACGGGCGCCTGACTGGTCGCTGCGCTCTGCGCGAACGCGGGAACCGCGGCAAGCAATGTTGCGCCCGACAAGATCGACGCAAGCCAGCACTTCCGCAGAAACGATTTGCGTAACAGTTCGGATTTCATGACTGCCTCCAGATGATCCGATGGACGAAAGGGCAATCGAGATCTGCTTCGATCGATATGCCGGAGGCGGGCCGAATGGGTCGTCCCTGTTCAGCGGACAATAGTCGGATTCGGTTGCTCTCCTGCCTACTTCTTCGTTCGCACCTCGCGAGAGGTTACATTACGTGCGAACGGTAACGCCCCGTCTGCAAATGGCCGATGCCTCGCATCATGGAACCAGGACAACGAACGCGGCAGCTTGTTGCTTCGTATCGGGCAAAGGCTTGTGCACGTTCGACGAACGGCTATCGGTCATGTAGCGCGGCGATCAATGGACAAGACACGTTGCCGCGGCGCGTGCGGCACTCGCTCACGAGATGGGAAAGCGCCGCTTCAATGCGTGCGAGATCGTCGAGCTTGGCTCGCACGTCGACGAGATGCCGGGCCGCCAGTTCCGCCGCTTCGCCACAATGCGTACCGTCATCCAGCCGCAGAAGCTGCCCTACTTCGTCCAGGCTGAAGCCTAGCCGCTGCGCCGCCTTGACGAATCTCATCCGTGCGACATCGGATTCGCCGTAGCGGCGAATCCCGCCAAGCGGTCGGCCCGGCGTACGCAGCAAACCCCTTTGTTGGTAAAAGCGAATCGTCTCGACATTGACGCCGGCCGCCTTGGCAAAGCCGCCGATCGTCAGATTTCCCGTTTCTTCGTTCGTCATGCTTGACTCCGTAGTCGACTACGGAAGTAACGTTACTTCATCGAGATCCGTTTCGATACGGGTTCTCCATATCGATTCCCAACACGGCGACGGCGCCTCGGCGTTGTGCGGGTGTTTACTCCCACCGGATGTCGATCCGTCGCCTTCGAGTACAGCGATGAAACTGGCTATGCGTCTTGCCGACAAGGCTGGAGTCCTGGGATCTGTCGTCTCTGCTATGGGCTGCGCCGCGTGTTTTCCTGCGCTCGCCAGCTTGGGCTCGGCCGTCGGGTTGGGTTTCCTCCAGCAGTACGAGGGTCTATTTGTGTCGCGGCTTCTGCCGTTATTCGCCGCGCTGGCTTTTGCAGCGAATGCGTTGGGCTGGTTGCACCATCGGCAGTGGCTTCGCAGTCTGTTCGGCATGATCGGTCCTGCCGTCGTCTTCGTCAGCGTCGCGTGGCTGCTCGGCAACTGGTGGACGGAAGCGTTGATCTATGCCGGCCTGGCGCTGATGGTCGGTGTATCGATATGGGATCTTGCCATGCGGTCCCACCGACGCTGCGGGCCAGATGTCTGCGATTCGCCGGCAGAACGTAAATAAAGCGGCCGTTATTCAAGTTTAGAAACCATGACGCGATCAAAACTCCAACCGCACATTGCCGTGATCGGCAGCGGCGGCGCTGCGATGGCCGCGGCGCTCAAGGCTGCCGAGCATGGCGCACGCGTAACAGTCATCGAGCGTGGCACCATCGGCGGCACTTGCGTGAATACTGGGTGCGTGCCATCCAAGATCATGATCCGCGCTGCCCAGATCGCACACCTGCGCACAAGCAGCCCATTCGACGACGGCGTCGCCGCAGTCGCACCTTCGATCGATCGTGGACACCTGCTCGCGCAGCAGCAGGCGCGCGTCGAGGAACTGCGCCATGCCAAGTACGAAAGCATCCTGGACGGCAATGCAGCGATCACCGTGTTGCCCGGAAACGCGCGCTTCAAGGACGGCCGCACCCTCGTTGTGCGGCTGCATGAGGGGGGCGAACGAGTGGTCGCCTTCGACCGCTGCCTGATCGCCACCGGTGCCAGTCCTACCATTCCGCCGATCCCCGGCTTGATGGACACGCCCTACTGGACCTCGACCGAAGCCCTGAACAGCGACGCAATTCCCGCTCGATTGACCATCATCGGTTCCTCGATCGTCGCGGCCGAGATGGCGCAAGCCTTCGCACGGCTGGGCAGCCGCGTGACGATTCTGGCGCGCAGCAGGCTAGTCTTCCGCGAGGATCCGGCCATTGGCGAGACCTTGACGGCCGTCTTCCGCCGCGAAGGGATCGAGGTGCTACAGCATACGCAGGCGAGCCTAGTCGAGCATCGGGACAGCGAATTCGTGCTGACGACCGGGCACGGCGAGTTGCGCGCAGACAGGCTGCTGGTCGCCACCGGCCGCAGTGCGAATACGCACGACCTGAATCTCGAAGCCGCCAGCGTAACGATGAATACGGAAGGCGCGATTGTCGTCGATCCCGCGATGCGCACCAGCGCGCCAGATATCTATGGAGCCGGGGACTGCACCGACCTGCCGCAGTTCGTCTACGTTGCGGCAGCGGCCGGCACGCGTGCGGCGATCAACATGACGGGGGGCGAGGCGACGCTCGATCTGAGCGCAATGCCTGCTGTGGTGTTCACCGATCCGCAGGTCGCCACGGTTGGACTGTCCGAAGCAAAGGCGCACCTCAGTGGGATCGAGACCGACAGCCGTACGCTCACGCTCGACAACGTGCCGCGCGCACTCGCCAACTTTGATACACGCGGTTTCATAAAGCTCGTCATCGAGGAAGGCACGCGCCGGCTGATCGGCGTGCAGGCGGTCGCACCGGAGGCTGGCGAATTGATCCAGGCTGCAGCGCTTGCAATCCACACCCGAATGACGGTCGAGGAATTGGCCGATCGGTTGTTCCCTTATCTGACGATGGTGGAAGGGCTGAAGCTTGCGGCACAGACCTTTCGGACAGACGTGAAACAATTGTCCTGTTGCGCCGGATAGGAGACAGACAGGCAACCGCAGCACCTGGCCGATCTGTTCAGCCCGTCGAGAGCAGCAGGGACGATGACTTCGACAAGCGGATGCACGATCTGCCGGGCGACAAATCCAGCGAGGTAGACGATCTCAACTGTTTCTCGGAGAGTGGTGCCCGAATGGAACGCACGGACCGCTACTGGCGCCTGCTTAAGCCGGTTGTCTGTTCCGTTGCTCCGTGGACTTCAGATTGCGAAGGTGTGGATCAAGGACATCAGTTGGTCCGAATAAGCAAACGGGAATGCACACGACCGGACAGATAACGCACATTATCGGTCCGTCATCGTTTTTTCTCTAAACTGGCGTTCATGGAAATGCGCGACACCCTCCCCACCGACATGACCGAACTTAGCTTTCCCGACGAAGCCCAACTCGCCGCGCTGCGCGGCTGGTACGCCGGCCTGGACGCGAGGGCTGCCGTGGGCCGTTATCTCGGCGATCGCCGGGAAGCAGGAGCATCGTCGCGCGGCATCCTCGGCGAGATTCGCCAGCGGCTCGTCGCATACGCGCAGACTCGGCACCGCGCCGACCTGGCGGCCGCGTTCGTCGTTCGCCCAACAAGGACATCGGGCGACAGCGTGGCCCGCGCGATCGAAACGCTTCGCAACCTGCCCGTGCCGGCGCCGCTGATCACCGACGCGATCGACCAGTGGCTGTCGCCCCGTATTGTTGGGGCGCTACTCGCGCACGGGATTCGGACGCTCGCCGAGCTGACCGTGCGGATCCCGCGGCGACGCCGGTGGTGGTCCTCAATCTCGGGACTCGGCGTCGCCGGCGCGCGCCGCATCGAGGCGTTCTTTGCTACGCACCCAGCACTGACCGAACGGGCGCGAGCATTGATCATTGCTGCGCCCACCGGCGACATCGTCCCGTGGGAACAGCTGCGCGTGCCACACGAGGTCGACGGTTCGCGCGGCCAGTTTCGCGCACCACTAAACGCTTGCCTGCTGAACGCGTCAAACGACTACGAGGCGATCCAGTCCTGGCTTTCGCTGCACGAGACGGCGGCCACGCAGCGGGCCTATCGGAAGGAGGCAGAGCGTCTGCTCCTTTGGTCAATCGTAGAACGCGGCCGCGCACTGTCGTCGCTCACTACCGATGACGCGATCGCGTACCGTGGCTTCCTGCGGCGACCGACGCCGCGCGAGCGCTGGGTCGGGCCATCGCGGCCACGGCATAGCATCGAGTGGCGGCCGTTCACGGGCCCGCTGTCCGCTCGCTCTGCGGCGTACGCGCTGAACATCTTGTCGGCATTGTTTCGCTGGCTGGTCGAACAACGCTACGTGCTTGCGAATCCGTTCGCCTGCGTCAAGATCAAGAGCCACGCGCAGCGTGCGGGACTAGACGTTTCTCGGGGCTTTTCCGAAAGCGAGTGGGTGCTGATCCGCACGCTCGCCGACGGCCTCGAGTGGTCGTACGGCTGGAGCGCGCCGGCCGCGCAGCGCCTGCGATTCCTGCTGGACTTCGGCTACGCGACTGGCCTGCGCGCGAGCGAGCTGGTCGGCGCGACGCTTGGCGACATCCGCCGCGACGAGCACGGCGATCACTGGCTGCACGTGCTCGGCAAGGGTGGCAAGCTCGGCAAGGTGACGCTGCCGACGCTCGCCCGAACCGCGCTGGATCAATATCTCGTGCAGCGAGGGCAGCCGGTCACGCCGACGCTCTGGAACCCCGTGACGCCGCTTGTCGCGAGTCTCGAGGAGGATGGCGCAGGCATCGAACCCCGGCGCCTCTGGCGCGTGCTTCGCCGGTTTTTCGCGCTGGTGGCCGACGCGATCCAGGACGAACGGCCAGCGACCGCTGAGAAGTTGCGCCGCGCAAGCCCGCACTGGATGCGTCACACGCACGCGTCGCACGCGCTGGCGCGGGGCGCCGAGTTGATCATGGTGCGCGACAACCTGCGCCATGCGTCGATCTCGACGACGTCGACCTATCTGCACAGCGACGAAGTGCAGCGGGCTCGCCAGTTTGATCAGGCGTTCGGAGCCCACAAAGGATAGTCCACCAACAGACCGACAACGCTAAGCTGATAAGGACACTGAATTTCTCCGTGAAATCATCGGGTTAAGGTGTTTTTGGCGAAAATCTCACGAATCCCGGCCGACCCTCAGACCAGATAGCGATACGGCTCGATGCCGTTCGCCTTGCACGTCTCGACGAGGGAGTACAGGTTGGCACTGGCCTGCGCACCGGCGACCGTATCAGAGAACAGCCAGCCCTTGCGGCCGACGACGAACGGCCTTATCGCGTTCTCGCACAGGTTGTTCGAGATCGGCCAGTTGCCGTTCTCGACGTAGCGGACCAGCTTGGGCCACTGTCCGTTCATGTACTGCAATGCCTTGCCGAGCAAACTCGACGGCACGACGCCCGGCAGATGCTCGATTAGCATGCGCTCGATGATGACGAGCACGCGGGCGCTGTACCGGGCGCGCAGCCGTCGCCGACGTTCAGACTCCCACTTCGCGCTGCGCGCCTCGGCCGCGAATAGCTTGCCGATCAGTGCCACGAAGCGTGTGGCCAGCAGATCCGGTGAGCGTGCCGCCTTCGGCACCGACTCCTCGGCCTTGATGAAGCCGCGGCGCACGTGTGCCCAGCATCCGAGATGCACGAGCTGGTGATCGTGGGCGATGCCGTTATAGAGCTCGTAGCCATCCGTCATCAGCGCAGTGCCGGGCTGTACACCGGCATACAGCTTCTGCGCATGTTGAGCACCGCGCCCGGGCGAGTAGGAGAACATCCGCACGGACGGCCCCGAGCCGTTGACCTGCGCCCACAGGTAACTCTTCGTCTGCGGCCTTCGTCCTGGTTCCTTCAGCACCTGGAACGTGGTTTCGTCGCCGTAGATCAAGTTCGATTCGAGCAGCGCGTCGCGCATCAGGTTGATCACCGGCTGCGTGGCCAGACCTACCCGCACCACGCTGGCGGCCAGCGTATTCGACGAGATGTCACCGCCGAAGCGACGCAGCAGTGTGGCCTGACGATACAGCGGCATGCCGTACTGGTACTTGCCGGTGATGATCCACGCCAGCGCGGATTCCGTGAGCAGCCCGCGCGGAATGATGCGCGTCGGCGCCAGCGTGACCTTGATGCCGAGATCGCAGCATGGGCACGCGTACTTGACCCGCTGGTGCTGAACGACGCGCACTTGCTCGGGAATCACGTCGAGCTGTTCGCTCGTTTCCACGCCGATCTCGACGAGGGCCTGGCCGTCATGGGCGCAGAACCGTTCGGACTCGGGCAGCTCGTGCCGCACGACCTCGCGCGGCAGATTCGGATCGAGTGGTTTGCGCCCGCGCTTGCCTCGCGTGTGGGCCGCGACCGATGTACCGGGCATATCCTCGCGCGCGGGCGCGTCGGCAGTCGTCGCCAGCGCCTCGGCTTCGTTGAACAGGCCGAGCTGGTCGGCATGGCGCGCCTCGCTCGAGGCGCCGAACAGTTCGTGCTTGTAGGCCCGCAGTTTCTCTTCGGCCAGATCGCGCTGAGCCGTCACGAGCCGAAGCTCACCGCGCAGCGCATCGCGTTCGGCGAGCAGTGCCTGGTATTCCTCAACACTCGGCATGACGGGGCTGTTCGGCATGGCCAATTAGACCACGCCACCTGCGTGGTGTTCAGCTCATCCGCGCGTAATATCGCTGGGGATGCTTCTGGATCACGGCCAGGTCGATGCCGTCGAGCAGCCAGTGCAACTGCTCGGTGCTGATCGTGATCGTGTCGCCACCGTTCGGCCAGACGAAGCGGTCGGCTTCGAGTCGCTTGAGCAGTAACCAGAAACCGTTGCCGCCCCAGCCGAGGATCTTGACTCGATCACGACGGCGGTTGCCGAAGACGAACAGCGCCGAGGTCATTGAGTTCAGGCGCATCGCCTGTTCGACCAGGATCGACAGCCCGTTGATGCCCATGCGGAAGTCGACCGGATCGCGATGCAGGTAGACCTTCAGCCCTTCGTCGAACCGGAACACGGCAGCCTCCCGAGCATCTGGACGAGCATCGTCAGTTCATCGAAGTTCGCCTGGCTCAGCTCCAAGGAAACGCCGTTTGGTAAGTGCACCTTCAGCGAGGACACCGCAGCCGATTTAGCCGGAGTGGGGGCAGCCGCAGAGGTGACGACCTGCATGAAGGCTGATTCCTCAGGCACGGAAGCCGTCGACAACTCGACGCGAGCCTCTCGTGACGGCTCCGCCGCGGAGCTGGCTATCTCGCCCGCGGCTTGTTCGCGCTGATACTTGGAAATCCACGTCCGAACGAGGTTCGGATTGATGTCGTGCTCCATGGCCGTCCGCGCGATCGACACCCCTGGCTTCAGACACGCCTGTATCAACTCGCGCTTCGCATCCTCGTCGTACTTGCGCCGTCCGTCTCGCTTGCGATCGGCCACCAACCGGCTCTGCAAACCTCCGTGTTGCTCGTTCATGCACACCTGTCCACGCTCATTGAACATGGACACGTAGCCTCGGTGAATCAGCCTCGTCGTGCAATGGCGTCCTTCAAAGAGCGCTTACCTTTCTCGCGCTCCATCAGATACTTCGAAATCCACTTGCGTAGCAGGTTGGCGTTGATCCCGTGCTCCTGCGCCAAGCGAGCCACCGACACGCCCGGGCGTAACGCCGCCTCGACCAATGCGCGTTTGCCCTTCTCGTCGTAGCGGCGACGGCCGTCGCTGTTTTGACGAACCACTCTCAACTCAGAGTCTTTGTCAGCCATAGGTGTCCACCTCCCAAATAGGTGGACACCTATGCTCCTCGCTCAGAGCGCCGTTGGGTAGACGCCGACAATGGACCGCATACAGATGACGCGCCAGGCGATCAGCGCGGCGGCTCCGGTTACAACGCCGCCGAGCACCCGTTGCAGCCATCGCGGGGTCGGCGTGGTGTTGGTGATGGGCGTGCCCACCACGAAGTCGTAGCACTGCTGGGTACCAAGGCCGACGAGACCGAGGCTCACCCCGGTCAGCGCGTGCTCGAGCGTCGAGACGGCGTCGTTCCAATGCAGCGCCGCGCGGATCGCCTGACGCGCGGCCAGCACGTGTCGATCTCCGTGGAGCGCGGCCGAGCGTTCACCGTCCGCCCATAGGAACAGCCACCACGCCAGACTCAATGCCGTGGCGGCCAGCAACAGATGCCAGCCGTGCCGGAGTGCCGCTCGCCAATCCCGCGCGGCGAGTCGCTTCCCGATTCGAGCGAGGCGCGTCGGGGCGTGGCGCGCGGGGGCGACCTCGCGGGCGCCACCGTCGGCGGCGGCGATATCAGGGCCGCGGCTGCGGCGGCCGCGGGCGCTCGGTGGCCGATCGACATGTCTCACGCGCCCGCCTCGCGGCGACCGCGCTCGAGACGTCGTGAGGCGGCCCTGCCTCGCCGGAGGGGGATTGCGCGGCCAGCTCGCGGCGAAAGCGCGCCTCGAGCGCCGGGTCCACCAGCGGGCGCGTTTCTGCCTGCCGGTACGCCTGACGGACGAGGTCGATGGCCAGCTCGAAATGCCTCACGTAGTCGGCCACCAGCGCGGACGGCGCGACGCCGATGTCGCCCCGGATGCGGCTGGCGAGCTGCGCGGCCAGCAGGCCGTAGTGCATCGTCTGGTGCGCTTCCAGTTCATAGAAGCCGGCATGGCGCGTCTGGCCCGCGAAGATTGCCCGGATTCCATCCTGGCTGACCGCGAACGCGACGGGCAGCTCGCGCACGTCGGCCACCAGCTGAATCGGCAGATCCGTCCAGACCGGTTCGGGCTCGAACTCGAATCCCAAGCGCACCTGATCCACGCGCTTGAAGGGGTCACCCTGTCCCACAGCCGCCAAGCCGGTTGCCACTTGGAGGTCCAAGAGATAGGCGCTGGCGCGCTGCGCAAAGGCCTCGAGCGCGCGCGCGACATCGAGTTGCGCATAGGCCTGGCGGTCCCGGAGCGCCGCAGCCTCGCGCAGGCGATCGCGGTGCCGGGTCCACAGCGAGATCCCGTTGTTGACCACGGCGCCGATGACGGCGCTCGAGGCCACCACGACCCACCAGTTCACCGGCTGGACGTCCGCCGCCATACCTGCCCCTTGCTCTCTGACGCCTCACGGCCGCCCGATCGCGGGCGCTTCATGGACGTGGTGTTTGATACGGAAACCGTGGTGTCCCGCATGCTCGCGGGGCGGCCCGGTGACGGGTCGGTGCCGAGGCCGTCGCGCGTCGATCCCGCCGAGGCCCGCGCTGCGCGCCCGCCCGGCGGGGTCTGACGAGAACGGCGTGAAAACAGGGTGAAACACGATTTTTTGCAGATCGCCTGCAACGCCCCGGCTACTCCCCAAATCTGTCACCCAGCGGTGATTGCTCCGCGGCGACCCTTAGGATTGTAGACATCTCGGCGCTTCAGCCATGCAGCTGTTTTTCGAGAAATTGCCGAGGCAGAGGCGATGCGTCCGCTCAATTTTATTCGAAGCGATGCGACCGTTTCGGCGTCAAACTCCCCCTTAGCGAGGACGCCCTGGTCGTCAACAATCTGCTTGAGGCGCCGATTCGGCACATGAATCCCCCTTCCGTTTACTGCGGCACCGGTGATGTGCTTGAATTGGCCTCGACCAAAGCTCTTATCTTTATGAGTTTCTAGACCCCGTAAGCGAAGTTTGTGCTTCACTTGGCGAAGGAGCGCGAGAGACGCGTGAGCACCGGAGAACGCCATATCGTCCACATATACGGTCATGACGACGCCGCGCTCGACAACTAATTCATGAATTTTGTCAAACGTTTGATGATGAGCCCAATACGATAGCAACGGACTGAGCGGGCTCCCGGTCGGAAGATGCCCGTCTGTAGTGCACAGATTGGCGAGCTTTCGGGCTAGATTAGGGGCCATATTGAGGCTATCGGAAAAGAACTCCTCGACTTGCTTCGTGCTCGTGGCTTCATAAAACGACTTCATGTCGGTGGTAACACAAGGCCCATGGGACACATGCTGCGAAGCATTGGTGATCGATGACCGTTTTCGCGTTGCAGAATGCAAAAATTCGGGGCGGATTACGCGGTCGAGCAACTCGCAGATCCGATAGTGCAGCCTCTCTGTCGTCCCTCTCGGGTCTTGGATATCGCGAGGTTTCTCAGGTCGCGATCTGTCCACCCAAGTCGCAAATTCTGGCGCCTGGGCACTTTGCCGAAGCGCTTTATTCGTGGTTTGCAAGAGATCCGTCAGCACGCTTAGCTGCCGAACTCCATACAGAGCACACCGACTGAGCTCGTAGCGACACGATTGGTTGGCCCTCAGGCGCCGTTTAAGCGCCGATCTTTTCTTGTTCATCAATCCAAGAAAGCACTTTTAGAATTTTGGAGGCTGCTTGCACCCTCAGGCGGTCGGCCCGACGCTCGGGCGAGATTTGTTCGGAAAAAAGCAACAATGACGAGACTGGAATGCCAAAAACGGCGGCATATTTCTCCAGCAAATCGATGGTGATCGAGTCTTTCTTGACTCCTGTTTCGATTTCAGACAGATACGAATTGGAAATGCCGAGCCGAGCGGCAAGATCCTTCTGAGTCATGCCGTGATATCTGCGCAGGAGCTTCAGCGCTTGGAAAAGCATGGTGCGCTCCTTAAGCTAAGTTGGTTCTGAGGTTGGCCGGGGCCAACGTCGCCGCTCATGACTTGTCGCCTAAATTCAAGATCGTGGTAACGAGCTTGAGAAGTGCGATTGCGAACCGGATGGTGTCCGGTCGCACAAGCCATGACCAACGCGGACGCTTCGTTGGTCGTCGTTCGTGAGTAGCCCTATTCTTGTGCATAGAATTCTCCTGGTTGCTCGTATCAAGCAAATGCCTGACACGCTCCAGTACGCAACCTTGGAGGAAGAGCAAACGACGATTTTGTCCCCGGCACCTAGAACTGTGGTGCCGCTTCCAGGCGGCACCACAGCCATCGCGTCCCGCCGTGCCGATCGCATCGGCCATGCGCTCCGCGATGTGTCAGAGGGTTTCCCCTCCACAGCCCTAAGGCCAGCATTACGACTGGAGTTAGCTTCCGTCACTACTCGGAACTGAGTGTATCAGATGTTCCGTATTCGACAACCAAAATTTCGCTGACAGCGAAATTTATGTCCGTATGACGCTACCGAGCACGCGGGGGAAACCCGCTTGGGAAAAGGGCTTGCCCGATTCCAAACGAGGAAGGGCGACGATCGGCGCAACTTTAGTTGTGTGAGCGGGTTTGACCAGGCGCGGCAACGCCGGCGCCGAGCTTTAACCCTGATAACTCGTATTATCTGGGGCGGCCGTTAATACGACGGTGATCGATTGCACACCGCCGCCTGGCCGGGTTCGCTGACGACAACCTTGTGCGGCCCAATCCAGTTTGTCAGCCGAAGCCGGTACAGCCGGACCAGCGCGTCGCAGATCGTCCCACTGCGATAGACGAAGCCTCGGCGCCGGCCTCTCGCCGTCATTCGCGGACGTGTCGTCTCCCGCCCCTCAATTCACGACAACGATCCGCATCGGTGGGTCGCCAGGCAAAACGAACTCCTCCTGGCGGCCCAAGCGCACATCGCGCATCAGTTGCTCCAGCTGCGCAATATGGACGAGCGTTCCCGCGGCGACACTCTCGCCCTCCGGGGCGAGTAAGCGCCGCCGATTGAGAATCATGGCCACAGCGCTTTGTCGCGAAAGGAAGTAAGAAGCCATAGGAGAGACACGGGGACAGACGATGAGTTAGCGATGGCGGTCACCGACCGCTCGCCCACGACCTCAGCATCCGACTTCGCCGCCTAGACGTGTGGCCGAGCAACGACCGGGCCGTGTCGGTGGGCAACTCATTGGACCATCACCAGCGCGATAGTTCGCCATTGACCAAGGCCTGCGCCGCGCCGGCCGGAGCGCCTCGGCGCGATGCGCAACGTGAGCTCGACGCGCACCGCGCGCGAGGGCGGCCGATCAGGCGGCCCGACGTCGAGATCTCCCTCCGCCTCGTGCACCGCAGCGGGTGCCGCGCCGGCGCCATCGAGCGCGGCATTGAAGAACGCGTCGACGGTCTGGTACTGGCGCGCGGCATCGCCCTCCGCCTAGTGGGTGCGCGGTTGAGGCCGGCCGAGCTGTCGAGCGTGGCGGGCACGCGCAGCGCCTCGAGCGGCGCCCACGCACGCGATTGGCTGCAGCGCCGCGTCCGCCGGGCGCGAGCTGCCGGCGTGGCACGAGGGCGAGCCGCGACAAATAGCCGAGCGTGCCGGCGTGCTGGTCGATGAAATCGGTGACGCGCCGCGCGCCGATCTCAGGGCGCCACAGTGAATTCGACGGGTGCGGCAACGCGTGCGAATTGAAGCGTTAGCCCACGTATTCGACAGAATAGGTGCCGCCGACAAAACGAGCCAATTCGACAGCCAGCTGCTGCCCTTCTTGGTGGAATTCCTCCCGGGGAAACTGATCGGGGGTTTCCGGTAAATACTCATCGTACCAATCGATCCATCGGTCGAACCGCTCGGACAAGGTGTCCGGCAGACCAAGATAATCGTGCGTGACCATGCTGACCGCACCGTGGCCTGCTTGGCTCCCCATCTGAGGGAACCAAATTCCGCTACTGCCCCACTCCGGCCAAACCCACAATCGTCTCCGGTCGTATTCGATGGATGCTGCCATATCATCTCCAATCTCGCTTCAAGCCAAGACTCTTGCCACCGAACGCTAAACACAAAGGTTTCGATCAGAGGATGAGGGCTGGGCGGTCATTTATAGCCGTCAGCGTACACAGCCTGAGGCCGCGTGTCATGAGTTGCCTGGCTGTTGCCGCGCGCTTGCCATCCCGGCGTGGAACTTCGCCGCCTCGATGCGCTGTCGGCGCTGCTCGGCCGTGACGTAGACGGACGTGGTCTGCAACGACGCATGGCCGAGCAACTGCTGGACGACGTCGAGCGTCATGCCGCTGGCCACCGACTGCGTGCCGAAGGTGTGCCGCAGACTATGCGGGCTCGTGCGCGCGAGCTGACGGCGCTCCGGCTCGCTCAGATCGCCCATTGTCGCCTGCAGGCGCTTGAGCACCCACGCGACCAGGGTCGCCGCGCCGCGCACCGAATAGCCTGCCGCGTCGGCACTCGCCTTATCCGATTCAAACTTCGTTTGCGCCCGCAGCGTCCTTGGGATCACCAGCGGCGCGAGCAAGGCGCCGGCGGCCTGGTCACTGTCGAACTGGCGGCCGCGGTCGGCCCAATGCGCGCGCAGCGCGGCCACGCACGCGTCCGAGACCGCGACAAACCGCTCCTTCCTGCCCTTGCCGATCACCTGCAACCACCAGGTGGCCGGCACCTCGCCGTCGCCGGGTAGCCAGGCCAGCTGCTCGCGGCTCGCCGCGGCCGCCTCCGACACGCGCAGGCCGGAGTCCCCCATCAGGAGCAACAGTGCCTGAGCCGCACGCCAGCGGGCGGCCTCGGGTGACGGGCTCTCGCTCCAGCTGGCGATCTCGGCCCGAACACGGGTCCACAGATCGAGCGGCAGCGCCCGGTCGACACGCAGCAGCGCCGCGCGCTTGACGGGCCGTGGATCGGTCACGGCCGCCCAGGGGTTGCCCGCCAGGTAGCGAATGCGCACCAGCCAGTCGAAGGCCGCCCGGATCGTGCGGATCGCGTACCGCTGGCTGTCGAGCGACATCGGCGCGTCGCTGAACGGGCGCCAGCGGCGCGAGCCGCGCGCGGCACGTGGCCCGCAGAAGGCGGCCGACGGGCTCGCCAGAAACGCTTTGTAAGCTTCGCAGTCCTCGACCCTCAGCGACGACAGCGCGGTGCCGCGCTCGACCACGCACCAGAGCAGCAGGCGTTCGAGCTCGCGGCGGTAGCTGCGCAGCGTATTGGGCGCATCGGTGTAGCGGTTCAAGTAGGCCGCGATCGCATCCAGGTCGTGGTTCGCCCGCACGAACGAAAACTCGGTGTGTCGGTTCACGCCCCGCTCGCCCGACATCTCGGGCGGGATGGCGATGCGCTCGAGCGGCACCAGCTGCCCGCGCGAGGGTGCGAGTACCTCGGCGGACGGGGCGAGCGGATTGGCGGCCTCGACGTCACGGTCGACCGTGGCGCCGATCGTCTCGGCATGCCGGCGCAGCCACGCCACCAGCACGCGGGCGCGCGTGAGGCCGATACGCGGCACCGATCGCCACCAGCTGCCGCCGCGGCGATTGCAATAGGCGACCAGCTCGGCGAGCGTCCGGATGCCCTCCCCGGCCAGCCGCTCGGCCACGAGCGGCCGAAACCAGCGGCCGATCTCGTGCTCGCCGGCGGGCTTGGCAGCGGCCCAGGCGCCGGCGGCCTGTTCGATCATGTGCAGCGACACGGACGTCAGCCGCGGTTCGCCGTACTTGCGGATGCTCTCCTGCAGGTACTGCTTGAGCACGCTCGAGCCCTCGCGCAGCGCGAGCGCGACCAGGTCGTCGCGCATCGTGCGCAGCAGCGCGTCGAGCTCGTGCGGGGCGTCCACGTAGGGCGTCGTCTCCCGGTCGAAATAGAGCCGCGCGATGGTCGCCGTCGGCAAGCCTTTTACACGCGCACGCAGGGCCGTGAACTCGGTCCGGCTGTAGGTGCGCGGCGCCGGCAGCTCGAGTTGCTGGACGCGGTTCGTCATGAGCGCTTGGCCATCTCTCGAAACTTGCGCTGCCACTCGGCGGGCGACAGGCGCCCGAGGGCCTCGAGCGCGATGGCGCGCGCCTCGTCGACCGAATCCCCACGAAGCCCGGCGATCGACCAGCCGGTGGCGGCGTCCGCGACGTCGTAGCGCGACGCTTGCATCACGCCGAGCAGCGGCGCGCGGTGGATCGCGAACACGCGGCCCCGACACTCGAACGGAATGCCGATGTGTTCCACGCGCAGGCCACCGGCCAGGCGCAGGTGGAAGACGATGCCGCCCGCCTCGATGCGCGGCGCGTACCGATCCGCGTGCCGGGAAGCCGCGGCGCCGAGCGGCTGATCGTTCGCCGGCGAAGACAGGGGGTTCGATGTCATGGTCGTGGCTCGTGGGTGGGTGTCGTGGCCGTCCTCACGGATTCGGCTCCGTGCGGCCTGCGCGTCGCGTCCACCGTGCGCGGCGCGCATCGGCCGAGTCACGCTGCAGCGTCACGGTGCCTGGCCAGCGGGCCACTGCGGCGCGGATGTCGGCCTCGAAATCCACCGATGGGCCGCCGCGCGCGAGCTCCACTAACTCGAAGTCGCCCAGGCGCTGCAGGCCCACGCGCATCAGGCGCCACGTGCGATCGTCATACACATCGACCTGGAAGGTGTTCAGGCCGATACCCCAGACCGTGACGCGCCACGTCTCAGCGATGCGGGCCTTCGGAGTCGGGGAGGACGATGTCATGGTGTGCCTCGGCAAATCGGGGAGTCCTCGCTGTCGGTCCGATCGGTGACGTTGCGCATGGCTTAACTCGTCGGCGCCAGCACGGTCAGACCGGGCAGGTCCGCGAAGTCCGCGACGTTCAGGGTCATCAGCGCGTAGCCGTGTTCGATGGCCTGCGCCGCGATCCACAGATCGTTGTAGCGCGGGCGCGGCGAGCGGCCCGCCTGCTTGACCGCGGCGGCCAGCACGCCGAAGGCTGCGGCCGTATGGCGGTTGACGTCGAGCACGGGTCGGCCCTCGAGCTGGCGCAGGTGTGCGGCACGCCGGGCACGCTCGGCCGGATCGGGGCAGGCCTGCACGCCGAACGCCAGTTCGCCGAGCGAGATAGTGGAGATGAACACCGGCGCCTCGCCAGCCGCGGCGATGACGGTGTGCTTGGCCAGCGTGCCGCCCGCCAGCGCTACCCACACGCAGCTGTCGAGAATCACGCCCACGGATCACGCACCTCGTCCTCGAAGCCGTTGCGGCTGTCCTGTAGCCAGCGCGCAGCTGTCTCGGCGTCCAGGCTCGTTGGCAGGCCCTCCAGGGCTTGCGCCGCGGTCATGACGGGTTCGGCCGGCACCAGGCGCGCGATGACGGTCTGATTGCGTTCGACCACGACGGTCTCGCGGCGCAGCGCGACCTGGTCGAGGATCTGGCGGGTGTGGCGGGCCAGCTCGGTGGCGGTGATGGTGGGCATGGCGGCTCCTGGTAACGAATACGTATTATACGCAATCCGCGCATCCGAACAGGGCAAACCTGGCACGTAATTCAGCCCTACGGCATTTTAGTGCATTAAACGCAATGCCGATAATACGAGCTAACGGCATTGAAACAACTGTACCTTCTTACACCATCGCAAACTTGGACCACCCAAAACCCTACCAACAGGCTTCCATGATTTCGCATGCCAATACGCCAGCGTCGCATTCCGTCACAGTAGGGCGGGGCAAACCAGAAACTCACAAGCAAAAAAATGGGCTACCTTAGGTAGCCCAGAAGCCAATGGGAAGTCGGCTTCAAAAAACTTCCATGCTCAGCAAATAATGTACTCACCACTCCGAAAACGGACAAGCCTCCGCAGAGAAATTTCTTTTATTCGGTGACTGATCCATCCCATATTTTTAGAATGCGAAATACATTCTAGCCAATGCAAATTTGGCTGGAGCAGCATACGCACAAACATGCTTGGCGACATCACCCCATCGCCTCCTTATTCGCCCCTAGCACCGCATTAACGTTCACGGTGCACCCACAAATCGGACGCAGCCTAACGCGCCGACCCTGTCTTTATAAAATCGCTTATGAACGGAGTCCCGGAACTTCAACCATTGATCACCAGTATCAATCAGGGTGGTACTTTTCATGCCATCTTGCATACCATACGACACATAAAATCAAAAAAACACAACGATAAAATTAATAATTCAATTTGATATAAATCAAATTTCATTGACCGCGTATTTTGGCGACCGTGATCAGCGATTTCGGTTAAACGTGATCAATGGTTTAGAGCCGCTAACATAACCTAGACATGACGTAGCAGAAGCCTTATCGTCTGCGACATGGCAAGACGCAAAATCAGCAACGAGTTGTGGGTGGAACTGGAACCGCTGATTCCGGAATTCACCCCATCGCCCAAGGGCGGACGGCGGCGCACGGTCGATGACCGAGCTGCACTCAACGGCATCCTGTATGTGTGAACCGCACCGAATTTTGTGGAGGCTCGGATTCTTGAGAGAATGGAGCCATGAACAAGAAGGCAACCAAGTTTTCCCCGGAAGTCCGGGGGCGCGCAGTGCGTCTGGTACGTGAGCAGCGTAGCGAACATCCGTCGATGTGGGCGGCGGTCGAATCGATTGCGCCGATGATCGGCTGTACGCCGCAGACGCTGCTGGATTGGGTCAAGCGCGAGGAGATCGATCGTGGGGAACGTGATGGCGTGAGCACGGCCGAGCGTGAACGCATCAAGGCCCTGGAGCGTGAGGTCAAGGAACTGCGCCGTACCAACGAGATTCTCAAGCTGGCGAGCGCGTTTTTCGCCCAGGCGGAGCTCGACCGCCGATTCAAGTCCTGAAAGCCTTCGTTGATCAGCATCGCGACACCTTCGGGGTCGAGCCGATCTGCAAGGTCTTGCGGATTGCCCCGTCGGGCTACCGACGCCATGCTGCGCGGCTTCGTGATCCGTCCAAACGCTGCGCTCGTGCCAAACGCGATGAGGTCCTGCAACCCGAGATCAAGCGTGTCTGGCAGGCCAACATGCAGGTCTACGGTGTGCCGAAGGTCTGGAAGCAGATGAACCGGGAGGGCATTGTGGTCGCACGCTGCACGGTCGGGCGGCTGATGAAGCTGCAGGGCTTGCGTGGCGCAGTTCGCGGCAAGCGGGTTCGCACGACGAATCCCGATACGAGCGCTGCGCGCCCGCTGGACCGGGTCAACCGGCAGTTCAAGGCTGAGCGCCCAAATCAGCTTTGGGTGTCTGACTTCACCTATGTCTCGACATGGCAGGGTTGGCTGTACGTGGCGTTCGTGATCGACGTGTTTGCCCGTCGCATCGTCGGTTGGCGCGTCAGTTCGTCGATGAGCACGGACTTCGTTCTGGATGCGCTCGAACAGGCGCTGTACGCGCGCCAACCGGGCGACGATGGGACCTTGATACACCACTCCGATAGGGGGGCTCAATACGTCAGCATTCGGTACAGCGAACGTTTGGCCGAGGCGGGTATCGAGCCGTCCGTCGGCAGCCGTGGCGACAGCTACGATAACGCGCTGGCTGAAACGATCAACGGTCTCTACAAGACTGAACTGATTCATCGGCGCGCCCCTTGGAAAACGAGGGAATCCGTCGAACTGGCAACGCTGGAATGGGTCGCCTGGTACAACCATCATCGGCTGATGGAACCGCTCGGCTATATCCCGCCTGCCGAAGCTGAGGCAAACTACTACAGGCAACTCAGAAATGCTGCTGAAGTGCCTGCATTAACTTAAACCAACCGGCCTCCACGATTCCCGGTGCGGTTCACGCTCGTCTGCTGGTACATCTTCAGCCGAGCTGAGCAGGGTTTTCGAACCGGACTCTAAATACTTACCGGGTTAGCTAGTTTGACCGGGGATATATGTCGGAAAGCTTTACGTCAAACGTGGAGTCCGTATCCAAAACGGCTTGACTCATACCGGCCGGAACTGACGTAAATTGAAGATCAAAGTTGCCTGTGCTAAATTCCGGAGTAACAGGCATCAAGGCCACTGCTTTTGCAGACTCCACATCAAATTTCGCGCCCAAGATTTGAATCTTGTCATCAGCGGAAGGCAAAGGCATCACGCGATAGACTGGGTCTTTTATTGAAGAAGCAGTACCAATTGCAGTCCAACCTCCATCATTTTCTCTTGTGTACAGCAAATATGTAAGTTCACCATTCAATTCAATTGGCGCTCCCCAGATCTGGCCACCATCCTGTTGGTTCAGATAGCCCAAAATCAGTGGATAACCGTTTAAAGTCAGCCAACCACCATTGAGCGGCGCTGTCACCGATACTGTCGCCCTGAAGTTTTGCACGTTGTCATAGATTGGCATACTACCCACCAACGTTGCTGTACCATCAGAATTTACTGAAGAAAACAATAGACTATCAACATCAAGAATCCCTGCATCAGCCTTAATATCGGCCGCAATCGCTCCGTTTTTGACGCCAGCATCAATTTCATGTATACGCGGCTTTGCCGAAATCATCGAAAGGTAATTTTTCGAAAAATTCTGATATTTTTGAGAAAAATTGATAGCTTGATAAGCTGACGATCCAGCACTACTATTCAATGAACGAGAGGGAAAATATGCAGTCAATCCGGATGCATTGCTATAATTAGAAGTGGCGTTATTGTAAACAACCGCTTGGCTGATAGAATCAGATAATTTCTCCGAGCCTTGCACGATATCTGAGATACTTCTCGAGAAAATCTTTAAGTCAACCAAATCAAGGTACCCATTTCCATTAGTGCCGTCGCCCGTTCCTCCGAAACCGAGCGAGGTGGCGCGCTTCCATACTATATTAGCCCAACTATTATCACTGGCGCTCGCTTTGGCTATAATTGAATCCGACCACGATTCCAGAGCGGTTTGCACAGCACCAATCTTTTGTAGATCGATGAGTGACAGCGTTCCGTTTTCTTTTTCAGTTTCTTGTTTCGCAATATAGGAATCTGCGACAATTTTCCCAAACGTTCGTGCTTCTGAATCTGCCGACGAAATTACCGATGTCCAATTCCAGCCTGGTCCCGGTTCAAGCTCCTCGGAAGCCAAAAGATAGTTGGCATATGGGCTAAGTGCAGTCGCTACCTCAACTGTAGCCATCAAGCAAGCATCAAATCCAATAACATCGAAATGAATATTCGAGGCCTTGACTCCGTCGCGAATGCCTTGAGCCAAGCTATTCAGAGATAACATCGAGTTGGAGCCGCTTGCAGTTTTAGTATTTTCGTCCCCACCAAAACCCGTCCAACCTCCACCATGATCCCACATCAGGAGTTTGTAGCTGCCTGCCGGATACTGTTTCTGTGCCCAATCAATAAAATCGGACAATGTTTTGGGCGCCCCCATGTCCAGCCTTCCAAGATCAGAGATCTGCTGGATTTTCCCACTCGATAGTACGTGCCGCTTAACACTAATCCAATTCGGTATCTGTCGAGACACATCGTTATTGACGTTGGCTCCTCCGGTTTCAATTACAACATTGGTGTTGGGAGGGAGTGATGCCTTAAGCATTTCGACTATATTACCATCCGCACTTTTATATTTGCTTTCCAAATTCGATCCAACCATATAAACCATCACGGTCGTCGATGCTTGCGGCTGTGGCTTGGGAGGAAAAGGTGAATTATCATCACTACCGCACGCAGAAAGAAATACAACGACCGAGAACATCACCGATCGGGAAAATTTATTTTTCATGAGCCAACCCCATATCATTCAAAAAATACAACTATTATCAAAAAATCCTTGATCCTCACCAATGCATTGCATCAAAATCTTAAAAATCGGAAACTTTATTGAATCACTTGAATTGGCACCGCAACATCCTGGTCTCGCATTGACCCTGCCGCGGCGCGAGGACTAGTATTAATCATGACGTAACCGAGCGTACCCGGCGCGGCGTTGGGTCGCACTGTGAGGACAACCTTGCCGTTTCCGCTATTAACCCCCCCCTTGTCTACCGATGCGACAATCCAGTCGGGCAGATTAGTCACCTGCCATGCCAAACGAATGGGCGTCTCATAATTTCCTGCGGTAATGGCTAGCTCAGTGGATTCCCCGGCTTTCAAGCGAATCGCATTGTTTCGCCCGCTCGGAACCGGGCCGAGGGAGTCGTCGCCATTCACCACATTGACGCGGAACACGGGCGTTGAGTAACTTATAGTATACGGACTTGTCAGTTTATAATCGTACAAATATGTCTGCGAGATTAGACCGTTATCACTTCTTAACCCGAAATTTCCTTCGAGCTTCGAAACCTTGATTTGCACGCTCTCTTTGGCGGCGGGATTGCCAGCAGGAACGCTGAACAAACCCCAGGCTATCGTCCCGGCAGTTCCGACCGTGGTTGGGTCGGCGTTCCATATATCTGAGTACGCAGTTGCGTGGGAGGAAACAAACTGCAAGGAATTTTTTGACGAAGACGCAATTATATTTTGGGCAGCATAAGAATATGACGTAGAAACCTCACCACTAACTTTCGCGCCGATGCCCTTATCACCAAATCCCAATTCCGCGCCCATTCTCTCTGTCACCGTTCGATTTCTTTCGACAGTCTTCGGCATATAGCTTTCTACCTGCGCGACTATTGGAATGCCATCCCTCAGGACCGACAACGAAAACTCCAAACTGTGCTGATTATTATAATATCCGCAATATTCTCCCTTTTTACATGCATCTGCACGCGTGGGATGGTATTTATTGACCCGAGGCTCCGGCGTCGTTTCCCACGAAGCCTTGACCAAATAATAATCGTTTTGAGTGTTCGAATTGAGGCGGTACAAAGTAAATTGGACCTTAGTGCTACCGGTCTTCTGATCAGCTTGCCACCAGTTGTCACTGTATGATTCTAAACTGACTTCTTGTGAGCTTTGTCCGAGAAGCGTCCATGCGCTTGGGTCTGGATTCGTATTGCCGACAAGCGGTGCGGGCGAGTTGTCCGCGGCGGCCCGCAAAGGCACTGACCGGGTCGACGCCGTTTTTTGAGCCTCCAGTTGCGCTTGACCGCTCCTAAGACTCTCCAAGCATTCGTCGACATCCGCTTGGTTAGCGCTGTCGCTAGGCAGTTGGCACTCGAAGGGAGATCCGTCCTCGTTGGACTTTGCAATAACAAAGCCTCCAGCCTGTACATCTTTAGTAGCCTCGGGCACTGCCGTGCCCTGCGCCACCGTGTTGATGACCAAGCCCGTGTCTGGAGGCTCTGTCGCAGAGACACCACTATCGATTTTGAATGACGGTACATTGTCCGTCGGTCCCCAGACATCGATATCTTCAGTTGCCACGACCGCGTAACCCGCGTTGTAGTGTGCTATTACCGCACACTTATCAAACGCCCCCGTTGACACTCGGTATATGGGATAGCCTTGGACCGACGCCAATGATGCGGTGCTGCCACAACTCGGATAGTCTGACGTCTGGATAAGCGCGGGTGAATCTTGGCCGCCGCAGCCTGCTAACTCCGCGGTTGCAAGCAGACACACAACCAGGGCGCAGCTTGTAAAAATTATTGACTTTTCGTTTTGCATTAGAAACCGACCCCATTATTTAATCATTTCACGTCATTCTTCAGTACATTTCCTGCTTACAACCCGTTTTTGGGTTACCACCCCAACCTCGATCCGCCACTCTGCGCGGTTTGCACGGGTTGCGTGCATCTCGACACGTTTTTTGCGGGAGGCAAAGGATAAGCAGGTATCCCCACTTGCCCCCGCCTCCCTATAACGCCATCCTTGCAGCATCGTCTGGTCGGCCCAACGTTACCCCCAGGATGCCGTACGGTACATGTCGTAACTTTGAAAGGTTGTTGAATTGGTTTGCTACGCTTCATTAAATTCTCCAGCCAGGTCGTGAGGCACCAGATGCTCTTTGTGCCCCAGTCGATCGGAATCGGCCCGGCGTCACGCGACCGTCCACCGCAAACCGTATAAGAGCCGCTAACATAACCTAGACATGACGTAGCAGAAGTCGTATCGTCTGCGATATGGCAAGACGCAAAATCAGCAACGAGTTGTGGGTGGAGCTGGAACCGCTGATTCCGGAATTCACCCCATCGCCCAAGGGCGGACGGCGGCGCACGGTCGATGACCGAGCTGCGCTCAACGGCATCCTATATGTGCTGCAAACCGGTATCCCGTGGGAAGACCTCCCGCAAGAACTGGGCTTCGGCAGTGGCATGACGTGTTGGCGACGTCTGCGAGACTGGCAAGCGGCCGGTGTATGGCGCCGGCTGCATCTGGCGATGCTGCGTCGGCTGCGTGAGCACGACCAGATCGATTGGGAACGCGCCAGCCTCGATGGAGCCAGCGTCTCCAGCCCCCGGGGGGCCAGGAAACCGGCCCCAACCCGACCGACCGCGGCAAGCTCGGATCGAAGCGACACATCGTCGTAGATGCACGCGGCATTCCTCTGGCCGTCACGATCACGGGAGCCAACCGCCACGATTCGATGGCATTCGAGTCCACGCTCGATGCCATTCCTGCGGTACCCGGGCTGAACGGTCCGCCACGCAAGCGCCCGAGCAAACTGCACGCTGACAAAGGGTATGACTTCGGGCGTTGTCGACGTTATCTGAGACAGCGCGGCATCAAGGCTCGTATTGCACGCCGCGGTATCGAAAGCAGCGAACGGCTGGGCAGGCATCGTTGGGTCGTCGAGCGTACGCATGCCTGGTTCGCCGGATTCGGCAAGCTTCGAATTCGCTTCGAACGACGCCTCGATATTCATACCGCTCTGCTTGTCCTGGCTGCCGCCGTCATCTGCTCCAGATTCGTGGATGACTTGTGTTAGCGACTCTAAGCCATTGGACAAACATCGCCGGATGTCACTATGATCCGCTGACACAAGTGTCAGCCACAAATCTCGAGCAGATGATGGCGGCAGCCAGGACAAGCAAAGCGGTATGAATATCGAGGCGACGCCCGAAGCGAATCCGGAGCTTTCCGAATCCGGCGAGCCAGGCATGCGTGCGTTCGACCACCCAACGATGCCGCCCAGGCGATCGCGACTTTCGACCCCACGACGCGCGATACGGGCCTTGATGCCGCGCTGTTTCAGATAACGTCGACAGCGCGCAAAGTCATACCTTTTGTCAGCGTGCAGTTGGTCGGCCGCTTGCGCGGCTGGCCAGTCAGGCCAGCCACGGCAGGGATGGCATCAAGCGTGGACTTGAGTGCCATCGAATCGTGCCGGTTGGCCCCCGTGATCGTGACAGCCAGCGGGATGCCACGTGCATCTACGACGATGTGTCGTTTCGATCCGAGCTTGCCTCGGTCGGTCGGGTTGGGCCCGGTTTCCTTGCCCCCCGGGGGCTGGAGACGCTGGCTCCATTGAGGCTGGCGCGTTCCCAATCGATTTGGTCGTGCTTACGCAGCCGACGCAGCATCGCCAGATGCAGCCGATGCCATACACCGGCGGCTTGCCAGTCTCGCAGACGTCGCCAGCACGTCATGCCACTGCCGAAACCCTGCTCTTGCGGGAGGTCTTCCCACGGGAGACCGGTTTGCAGCACATACAGGATGCCGTTGAGCGCAGCTCGGTCGTCGACCGTGCGCCGCCGTTCGCCCTTGGGCGATGGGGTAAATTCCGGATCATCCAGAACCGAGATGTGCGACTGGATGCCGAGATTCAGTCCGAAGCGAGGTCACGCTTGTCGTTCGAAGAGCTGACCATCAGTTGCGAACTCAAGTCAGCGGCAAATGTTGCCGTTAACCCGCAAGAAGAGGATTTTCACCCATAGACAATCCGGAGCTCCGGGTAAACAGAGCGTCGGACTCGTCGCTAAACGATTGCGAACGTACATGCCACAAGCAATTGAACGATCATGCTCCAACGACATTTCCGGAATGCGGATGCTGATCATAGACGATAATCCTGACGATCGACTACTGCTAGCGGAATACTTTGGCGGAATAGGTTGTAGGGTTTTTGTCGCGTGTGATGGTCATGACGGTTTTCGCAAGGCGCTGGCCATTATTCCCGACCTGATCCTAATGGATGTAGGCATGCCAGTATGCGATGGCCTGACCACTATGCGCCTTCTACAATCGGCCCGAGACACACGCGCGATCCCGATCTGCCTCCTCACGGCAGCTGGCCAACCAGCCGAGCGCGTGCAAGGGCTACGGCTAGGTGCCATCGACTACGTACCCAAACCCTTCGATCTGAAGGAGGTCCACCTGCGCCTGAGCATCCATGCACGTGCAGGCCGTTACGCACGCGGCAGAGGCATTGCCGCGTATCCGTGCGATACGCTGGACGCCCGCTTATTTCGGGACGCACGCTGCCACCTGCTCTCCCGTCTTCACGAGGCGTCATCCGTGCCATCGCTCGCACGAATGTTGAGTACGAATACTTTGCGTTTGAACCTGGCCTTTAAACGATGCACCGGCATGACGGTATCTCAGTTTCTGTTCGAAGCGCGCATGCAATATGCGGTAAGCCTTCTTACTCAAACCACCATTGACATTCAGGCAATTGCCGAAGCAGTGGGATATGGGACCCGGCAGAATTTCTCGACAGCGTACCGCAAACGATTCGGCGCTTCACCAAACGAATCACGAATACAGAAACTCGACATATGAAGCAGTGCAACCTTTTGCCAATCGGCCTCTTTTGTTTGGCGTCGAATATTATTTCCCTCCACCATCTAAATTTGCCGGCATGAGAGATATGCTTTCTTCGTTAAACCATTCCGCTGATGCGATGGGTGACGTTGCGGCATAAAGAACGATCCGCACTAATGGTGACACAACACCCCTCCTGTCAATTCCTCCACTTGCAGCACATCGAGCCACCGATCTATGAACCGCGTCCTTGTTGTCGATGATCACCTCGACGATCGCAGCCTGTTGGCCGAATTCCTTCGGCAACAGGGCTTTCGCGTATTCATGGCGAGCGACGGCCTAGACGGCTTGGCCAAAGCCCGTGTCGTCAGGCCAGACCTGATTTTGATGGATATCAATATGCCAAATTGCGACGGGCTCACCGCATGCCGCAAACTGAAATGCGACCCCGCCACCTCAGCGGTACCGTTGATTTTCCTGACTGCGTCAACCCAACCTGAGGAGCGCGTTGCCGGACTCGAGGCGGGAGCGATTGATTACATCGCCAAGCCGTTCCATTTCGAGGAGGTAAGGTTGCGTATTGCGATTCACTTGAGATTGGACAGTATCGCGCACGATTCTGAATCGAATGTTGGAATTCATCCCCTCAATCAGGAAGCAACGAATATCGACCTAGCACTCTTTCGTCAAGTTAAGGCCATCGTGCTCGCCAACTTTGCGGACGAACTCGATGTCGAAGCGCTTGCCGCTAGGGCCGGTACGTCCCCACGTCGGTTGTCGCTAGCGCTTAAACGCTGCATCGGGCTCACAGTATTCGACTACATCCGCGAAGAACGACTGAAAGAATCGAGGCGCCTACTGCTCGAGAGTAACAGCGATATCGTGACGATCGCGCGTAGTGTCGGTTATACGAACGGCGCGAACTTCGCGACTGCTTTCAAGACACGTTTTGGCATCTCCCCGAGCGTGCTTCGTCGCGGAAACAACGGCGCAAATGAAGCGCTAATCAACCCATGATTAGCCGCCGCATGCGTGTGGGTGGCCAACTGGCGCTGGCGTGGCTGCTGATGTCATTCGCATTGAGCGTATTTTCGGCTGACCTGCGATGGCCTCCTGCAATCGACGTCGCGTCAAGTTCCGCGCAACGATCTCTAGCGAACGATATCATGCTGTTCGACGATCGCACTGCGATCCTAACAGCTGACACCGTTTTGCGCAGCGATGGCTGGCAGCGTGCGGCCATGGGGGATTTGTCACGAGGGTTCACGTCGTCTGCCATCTGGATCGCAGGGGCGCTTGTAAATGAAGGGGCGCAAGCGACCACGCGTTGGATCTCAGTGGATCCAGTACGTCTTGAAGACGTTGCTTTCTACATAGTCGATCAAGATGGCAACGCGGCCAATTTGCGTTACCGCTCTGGAATTGGAGCACCCATTGCGGATCGGCCGCTCGACACCGTCAGAACAGCGTTTCCCATCACGCTCGCACCCGGTCAGCAACTGCGGTATCTGATCCGTGTGCGAAGCCGCTCATCGCTCACATTATCGTTGTATATCTGGCATCCAAGGAATTTCCAGGTCGAGGCCCGACGCGACATCACGGCTCATATGCTGCTGACGGGAGCCATGCTCGCCATGTCCGTTTTCTCGGCAGTGCTTGCGGCTGTCTGGCGCGACCGTGTCTTCGTGATACTGACAGCGACCGTGGTATCCGAAGTCATCTACGAACTCGCCTTTGAAGGCTACCTTTACGCGCTCCTTCTGCCTCAAGGCGGCGACTTGCTGGTGAGGTTGCCGAGCGTCGCGGGCAATATTGCTGTCGCTCTGTTCTCGGCCCTTCTGTATTCGTTCATCGGGCTTGACAGATTCTGCGTATGGCGCTGGGCTTACAAGATCATGATTGCAGCGTTTGTCGTCGCTTCCGCCTGGACTGCGTTCGGAGACTATCGCACAAGCGCAGCGGTCGCGGTCCAGGGCACATTCCTTTGTAATCTAGTATGGATAGCATCGGTGGCCCATGCGTATCGGAAAAAGTTGGCGAACGCGCGACTTATCTTCATAGCTTTTCTTCCCGACTGTGCGACGTTCTTCATTCGCATCGGTGTTCTCTGCGGATTCCTTTCCACAAGTTATAGCACGGGCACTGCACAGATCTGGGACAGCATCGGCATTCTAGTTTTGCTATCGATGATCGTTGGCCGCAGGTCTCGTCAGTTGCTGCTTGAGCAACGACAAGCGCAGCGGTTGCTTCTGGCTGAACGTGAGGCCACTCAGGAGCGACTCGAGAGCGCGGTTGTTACGCGTACTCGTGAACTGCAGAGTGCACTTGAACAGGCCGACGGCGCGATGCGGGCAAAGAGTAACTTTCTCGCTCGAATTAGTCACGACCTCAGAACACCGCTTACGTCGATTATCGGCTTCGCCGATCTTATCCAAGCGGACGGTCGCGAGGATGCAGAACGCGGTCGAGTAATCCGCCGGAGCGCTAACCACATGCTCGGCATGGTCAACGACCTGATCGACTATGCCAGGGGGCGCGAAGCGGACACGCTGTCACCCCGACCTGTGTACACCTATGCTCTACTGGATGTAGTCTCACAGCACGGCGATGCACTCGCGAAACGCAGCGCTAATGAGTTTTCTCTGAACGTCGTCGGCGATCTGCCGCCAATCATCGAACTTGATGAACAGCGTATGCATCAGGTGCTTGACAACCTGCTAGACAACGCTGCCAAGTTCACAAGCCACGGTAGGATCGTGTTAACTGTCAGCGCTAACCGTTTCGATGGTGCGCGGGGTCGCTGTAATCTACGCTTCTCCATATCCGACAACGGATGCGGCGTTGCTATCGCCGATCACGAGCGCGTTTTCGAACCGTTCGTGCGCGTAGGGGAGCAGAACCATAGGCCAGGTATAGGCCTGGGGCTTTCTATCGTCAAGCTATGGACCGACCGAATGGGCGCTTCTTTAACATTTGACAGTAGCCCAGGAATCGGAACTACGATCATCATTGAGCTTACGGTCAATGAGCTGGACGAATCGGAAGTCGGCAGCCTGGGCTTGCATGAATCCGCCGAAACGCTTCCACTCATAGACGGGGCCGGAAAACTCGTGCTGTTGGCGGAGGATACTGCCGAGATTCGAGAATTGTTGCGCGGAGATTTGCTCAGTCTCGGGTTCGAGGTTGAAGCTTACGATAATGGCGCGTCAGCCATTCGGAGACTGATAGCGGAGGATCGACCGGCCCCGGCACTCGTCCTAACAGATCAGTTCATGCCGGAAGCTTCCGGGCACGACGTCTTGGCCGTCGCACGCAGCTACCGACCACATGTCCCAGTCGTTCTGGTTTCCGCTGTCCCATTCAGTCAAACGACACAACCAGATGCGACCGAATATTTTGACGCACAGCTGCTCAAGCCAATCAGTCTTGCCGATTTGCGTAACACAATCGCGATGCTGCTGGATATGCAACGTGAGCATCGACCTTCGCAGCCAGTATCGCAAAACCCACTGGTTCTCGCCCCCCCCTCTCCGGAGTTGCTTGACGAAGCACGTACGCTAATCGAACTGGGGGCTATATCCGATTTGCTCGACTGGGCGGAAAAGATATCTCAGATAGCGCCACAGCATGCGCCCTTTGCCGCCAAAGTTAGTCAATTGGCAAAAAGAGGAGAGTTGCGGGAACTTCAAACAATGCTTTGAACCGCACCGGGAATCGTGGAGGCCGGTTGGTTTAAGGTAATGCAGGCACTCCGCCAGCATTTCTGAGTTGCCTGTAGTAGTTTGCCTCAGCCTCGGCGGGCGGGATATAGCCGAGCGGTTCCATGAGCCGACAATGGTTGTACCAGGCGACCCATTCGAGGGTTGCCAGTTCGACAGATTCCCTCGTCTTCCATGGGGCGCGCCGATGAATCAATTCCGTCTTGTACAGGCCGTTGATCGTTTCAGCCGGCGCATTATCGTAGCTGTCGCCCCGGCTGCCGACCGACGGCTCAATGCCGGCATCAGCCAGCCGTTCGCTGTAGCGAATGCTGACGTATTGGGCCCCTCTATCGGAGTGGTGTATCGTACGCGGTCTTTTAACGACGCCCCTCAGCGGTTGAGGCCAGCAGACATTCTCCAAGGCATGAGATCGGCGTAGTCGTCGGCGGTTGCAGCGAGCGGCAACCTGGTGAACAGCCAGACCAGATAGCGATACGGCTCGATGCCGTTCGCCTTGCACGTCTCGACGAGGGAGTACAGGTTGGCACTGGCCTGCGCACCGGCGACCGTATCAGAGAACAGCCAGCCCTTGCGGCCGACGACGAACGGCCTTATCGCGTTCTCGCACAGGTTGTTCGAGATCGGCCAGTTGCCGTTCTCGACGTAGCGGACCAGCTTGGGCCACTGTCCGTTCATGTACTGCAATGCCTTGCCGAGCAAACTCGACGGCACGACGCCCGGCAGATGCTCGATTAGCATGCGCTCGATGATGACGAGCACGCGGGCGCTGTACCGGGCGCGCAGCCGTCGCCGACGTTCAGACTCCCACTTCGCGCTGCGCGCCTCGGCCGCGAACAGCTTGCCGATCAGTGCCACGAAGCGTGTGGCCAGCAGATCCGGTGAGCGTGCCGCCTTCGGCACCGACTCCTCGGCCTTGATGAAGCCGCGGCGCACGTGTGCCCAGCATCCGAGATGCACGAGCTGGTGATCGTGGGCGATGCCGTTATAGAGCTCGTAGCCATCCGTCATCAGCGCAGTGCCGGGCTGTACACCGGCATACAGCTTCTGCGCATGTTGAGCACCGCGCCCGGGCGAGTAGGAGAACATCCGCACGGACGGCCCCGAGCCGTTGACCTGCGCCCACAGGTAACTCTTCGTCTGCGGCCTTCGTCCTGGTTCCTTCAGCACCTGGAACGTGGTTTCGTCGCCGTAGATCAAGTTCGATTCGAGCAGCGCGTCGCGCATCAGGTTGATCACCGGCTGCGTGGCCAGACCTACCCGCACCACGCTGGCGGCCAGCGTATTCGACGAGATGTCACCGCCGAAGCGACGCAGCAGTGTGGCCTGACGATACAGCGGCATGCCGTACTGATACTTGCCGGTGATGATCCACGCCAGCGCGGATTCCGTGAGCAGCCCGCGCGGAATGATGCGCGTCGGCGCCAGCGTGACCTTGATGCCGAGATCGCAGCATGGGCACGCGTACTTGACCCGCTGGTGCTGAACGACGCGCACTTGCTCGGGAATCACGTCGAGCTGTTCGCTCGTTTCCACGCCGATCTCGACGAGGGCCTGGCCGTCATGGGCGCAGAACCGTTCGGACTCGGGCAGCTCGTGCCGCACGACCTCGCGCGGCAGATTCGGATCGAGTGGTTTGCGCCCGCGCTTGCCTCGCGTGTGGGCCGCGACCGATGTACCGGGCATATCCTCGCGCGCGGGCGCGTCGGCAGTCGTCGCCAGCGCCTCGGCTTCGTTGAACAGGCCGAGCTGGTCGGCATGGCGCGCCTCGCTCGAGGCGCCGAACAGTTCGTGCTTGTAGGCCCGCAGTTTCTCTTCGGCCAGATCGCGCTGAGCCGTCACGAGCCGAAGCTCACCGCGCAGCGCATCGCGTTCGGCGAGCAGTGCCTGGTATTGCTCAACACTCGGCATGACGGGGCTGTTCGGCATGGCCAATTAGACCACGCCACCTGCGTGGTGTTCAGCTCATCCGCGCGTAATATCGCTGGGGATGCTTCTGGATCACGGCCAGGTCGATGCCGTCGAGCAGCCAGTGCAACTGCTCGGTGCTGATCGTGATCGTGTCGCCACCGTTCGGCCAGACGAAGCGGTCGGCTTCGAGTCGCTTGAGCAGTAACCAGAAACCGTTGCCGCCCCAGCCGAGGATCTTGACTCGATCACGACGGCGGTTGCCGAAGACGAACAGCGCCGAGGTCATTGAGTTCAGGCGCATCGCCTGTTCGACCAGGATCGACAGCCCGTTGATGCCCATGCGGAAGTCGACCGGATCGCGATGCAGGTAGACCTTCAGCCCTTCGTCGAACCGGAACACGGCAGCCTCCCGAGCATCTGGACGAGCATCGTCAGTTCATCGAAGTTCGCCTGGCTCAGCTCCAAGGAAACGCCGTTTGGTAAGTGCACCTTCAGCGAGGACACCGCAGCCGATTTAGCCGGAGTGGGGGCAGCCGCAGAGGTGACGACCTGCATGAAGGCTGATTCCTCAGGCACGGAAGCCGTCGACAACTCGACGCGAGCCTCTCGTGACGGCTCCGCCGCGGAGCTGGCTATCTCGCCCGCGGCTTGTTCGCGCTGATACTTGGAAATCCACGTCCGAACGAGGTTCGGATTGATGTCGTGCTCCATGGCCGTCCGCGCGATCGACACCCCTGGCTTCAGACACGCCTGTATCAACTCGCGCTTCGCATCCTCGTCGTACTTGCGCCGTCCGTCTCGCTTGCGATCGGCCACCAACCGGCTCTGCAAACCTCCGTGTTGCTCGTTCATGCACACCTGTCCACGCTCATTGAACATGGACACGTAGCCTCGGTGAATCAGCCTCGTCGTGCAATGGCGTCCTTCAAAGAGCGCTTACAGATTGCGCTGCAACTGAGGCAAATGAGTCGCCTGGCGAAAGGAGATCTCAGCATGCCCGAGGCTCGCAGATGGGAGGTGTCTCACCTCGTCGCCACGGCCATCGTTGCGGCGTCGGCTGGCGCTTTGACCACGGTATTTTTTCGACAGCCAGATCTGAATCTGCAATTACTTGGGACAGCCCTGCTGTTTGGATACTGCTCGGGAATTGTGGCTCGCGTTGCTATTCGCCCCTACATCGCCATTCCTGCGCTCATTATTGCTGCTGGGCCCGCAATCATTGCAACGGCGCTTTGGCAAGACGCACCACATCGTTACCTGTCCTGCATGTTTGCGATCTTCTTGCTCGGTGGGTGTGAGACTGCTCTGTATGTGTATAAGACGGCATCAAGGCATATTACGACACGCCTCGACATGTCTGTACTTGCGTATCACGACCCAGTCACCGGTCTTGCGAATCGTCTGGGATTGCAGCGCGCCTATCGTCTCGCCGTTGCGAAGTCATCGATGATCGCCGTCCACTGCCTCGATCTGGACGGCTTTAAGGGTGTGAACGACTCCTTTGGACACTCCGCCGGAGACGACCTCCTGGTTCAGGTGGCACGAAGAATTCGGGCTGTCATGCCCGAAGGCTCGGTTGTAGCCCGGATGGGGGGAGACGAATTTGTTGCTCTCCAATTCGATACATCAGATGATATCGACGCCTACGCGATCGGCCGAAGCATTGTTCAGGAGCTGGCAAAGCCGTTTCCAGTGGGAAACGAGAATATTCAGATAACGGCCAGCTTGGGATTTGCGGTAGCGCCGGCGCATCGAAGCAATCTAGGCGAACTACTAAAACTGGCCGATGCCGCGTCCTATCACATTAAGAAGTCTGGTGGTGGTGGCGCGATAAGCTCGTTGAATCTCCAATGAAGTATTTTCGCACGATAAGCCACGGCGGAGGTTGACCTGGCGGGTCAGATCCGCCACAGGCAATCCCCGGGACGCTGTCACGTTAGCGGAGTATGTTCACAAGGGGCGCAAGCTCGGCCTGCATGTTTCACGCTGCAGACGAATTCTGGGTGATCTCGGTCAATTCACGCCACGTCGAGAAGCGTGCGGCGAGGCGAGTGCGATAAAGCGAAGCACACAGCAGATGCCGCTTCAGGGCGAAGTGCTGGCGGATCAGCCCGAAGCTCGCGAGGAAAGCCTGAGTGCGCGTCGGGTCGAAATCCCCGCATGCGTCGCTCGCGTTCGCGGGTCGGCTAATGGCTGTTTTCGGCGCGGTTGTTCACGCGGGCAGCGGCTTTCACTAACATGTGCTTGACGTGGGCGAGTTCGGGAATATCGGCCATGGCCGCCGAGTAACTGCGCAATTGGTCGGTGACGATCCTCCGCGGTGCCGGGCAGGTACGCAGCACACGCTGAAAAAAGCGCTTCGCTGCGGCCTTGTCGCGCTGCTTCTGCAGCAGGATATCCAGTTCGGCACCGTGTTCGTCGACCGCTCGCCACAGTAGCCAGGGCTCGCCACGCAGATTCACGAACATTTCGTCCAGATGTCAGATGCGGCCAGGCTTTTGTCGCGTAGCCTTGACGCGCCGGGCGAAGGTCGCACCGAATTTTTTGCACCATCGGCGGATCGTCTCGTAGCTGACGATCACGCCGCGCTCTAATAGCAGCTCCTCGATGTCGCGTCGGCTCAGCTGGAAGCGGAAATACCCGCGCACCGCCTGGCTGATGATCGCTGCGGGGAGTCGATGGCCGTGGTAGAGCGCTGGCGGTTTCATCCCTCCATCTGTCGGCTACGCGTATTTGTCACCTACCGTAGTACGAATCGGATGGGTATCGTAGACGATGATCATCCGCTCGATGAGCCCATCGTCGTCGAATTCGAAAACATCGATGCACTCGAAACGCACTGCGGACCCATCTTTTAGCCCCCAGTCATAGACGAAGTAACCGGTTGCACGTCGGGCCCCTTTCGTGCTAGTGCAGATGTCGATAGGAGTTATTTTGCTTCCTCCCGACGCTGCATTGACCTTCTCAAAGAATGGCTCAGGGAGCATCCAGCCGAGAAGCGGCGAAAAGATCTGGGCGTCCGGCTTGAATAATGCACAGATCGCCGCGACATCGCCGCGCTCCAACTCCGCGAGATAGTTGCGAACCTGCTGCGTGTATATTGCTTCTGACGATGAGGCCATCTTCATTCTCCGATCATTCGTTGACAACTCCGCGCTTTCGAACGGACGCGCATCCGGTACTGGCAAGATAGCGATGCACCGATGACAGAACAATCGAAAAATCCGCAACCCGGGTATGCAACCCATGCATACCCATTGGCCGACCTTATGCGGCCGCTGCCGCCGCTGGCAGCGTTCCAGTCATTCGTCGCCGCGGCGCAACTCGGGAGCATCAGCAGAGCCGCTGACCATTTGTGTCGAACGCAAGGCGCGTTGAGCCGTCAGGTCCAGCAACTGGAATCCCACTATCGGTGCCCACTTTTTGTGCGCCACGCGTCGGGGCTGACGCTGACGGCGGAAGGAAGCGAACTATTGGTCGTGGCCGTAAGCGTACTCACGCAACTGGTTCAACACGCAGATATTCACGCGAAGACAGCGCCTATCGTCACCCTGCGATTGCCATCCACGTTCGCGATTCGTTGGTTGCTTCCACGGCTGGCGGATATTAATAGCGCGTTGCCTGGAACAGAACTTCGCATCTCCACATCATCGGACGACACGCCGGATTTCACTACGTCTGACGTAGACGCCATCGTTGTTCGTGGAACTGGGCAGTGGGCGGGTATGGATGCGATTCCATTGTTTGCTGAGCAACTCACACCGATGTGCACAAGCGAAATGGCCGCATCGCTTGGCTCGGCAGCTGACCTTGCTCATGTCACATTGCTCCATCCCGGGCATGGCCGTGAGGAGTGGCGATGCTGGCTGGAATTCATTGGGGCACGGCAGATCGACGCGAGCCGTGGCCTCGTTTTGGACTCCCTCGAATCGACGCTCGCCGCTGCGGCTGAAGGGCATGGGGTTGCAATAGGTGATCTCAGGATGGCGAGCGACCGCCTACGGACGAAGCAACTGGTGACGCCTTTTATCGAGGTGGCGCAAAACGGCTTGTCGTACTTCGTCGTCTACCCATCCCGACGCGTTGCACAGTCCAAGATTCGCGCCCTCGCTGACGTCTTGCTGCGGCTTGCGCGGGAAGACTGATTGTGTCAAGAAAATCAGTCCTGTACGCGACCGACCTGCGGCGCGCGGAGCTGGCCGTTGCCACCACCGGCGACCTGTCGCGCAAGGCGCTCGACGGCGCGCTCAAGGACGCCTACTTGCTGCGCGTGGACGGTAAGGGCCGGCGCCGGCGCGAAGTGCCAATGCCGGACAGGCTGATGGATCTGCTGCGCGCGCGGCGAGCTACTGGCACTTGAGAGCGCGCCGGCCGACAAGCCGCTCGTGGCGCACCTGGTCGCGGGCGAGGCGCTGCATCCGAACACGATCGGTGCGCTCTTCAAGGGATCTTCACGCGGGTTGCCGAGTGGCTCGCGCCGAGCTACCCGGGCGCCGCGGCCGACCTACAACGCGCGAGCACGCGCTGGCCACACCAAACGTTCGCCAACCAAGGTCTGGACGCCGCTGCCGACATCCGCGACATGCGATCGCTGCTCGGCCACGCGAGCCCGGTCACCGCCACCCACTACGCGAAGGGCGAGTACTAGACCGTCGAGGTGCTCTTCAACGCCGCGCTCGACGGCGCCCGCTGCGGTGCGCGAGGCGGATGTCAACGTCGGACGTAATTTCCCCAGAAGTGTCGAAGTAAAATTCCCCACCCTGTTCGGACGGTGATCAGCCGGCGACGTGATCGAATGGGTTCCTTCGGGGGCGGCCCGGGCGCCGGCGAGCCGGTTCAGCGGGCACGGGGTTCAGGGAAGACGGACGGTTGCGCAGATGGTCCGGCAGCAGATCGGCGTGTTCTCGCAGGCGGTACGATGTGCCTTCGATCTGCACGACGATCGCGTGGTGCAGCAGCCGGTCGAGCAACGCCGCGGCCACCACGCTGTCGCCGAACACGTCACCCCATTCACCGAAGCTGCGGTTGGACGTCAGGATGATCGCGCAGCGCTCGTAGCAGGCGTTGACGAGCTGGAAGAACAGATTGCCGCCGTTGGAGCCGATGGGCAGGTAGCCGATCTCGTCGACGATGAGCAGGCTGTTACGGGCAAGGAAGCGCACGCGCTGCGCCAGGTTGCCTTCCCGTTCGGCCTTGGCCATCGAGTTCACGATCTCGGCCAGAGAGCCGAAGTAGACGCTCTTGCCCGCGCGTACGGCTTCCACGCCCAGCGCAATGGACAGGTGCGATTTGCCCGTGCCGGGCGGCCCCAGGAAGTGAACGGTCTGCCGTCGTTCGATGAACTCGAGTTGCGCAAGCGTCATGATGCGATCGCGATCCAGGCTCGGCTGGAAGCTGAAGTCGTAGCCGGCCAGCGTCTTGATCGTGCCGAGCCGCGCGGTCTGCAGCGCCATCCGGATGCGGCGTGTTTCGCGTGTCGTGAACTCCTCGCCCAGCAACGTTTCCAGCACTTCGAGCATCGAACTGTCGCCTTGCTCGAAGCGGTTCAGGGTGGCATCCAGCGTTTCGAGCGCGCGCGGCATGCGCAGGCCGACGAGATAGCGTCGGATGCGCTCCAGTGTCGAGGCAGGCATGCTGTTCATGCGGTCCTCCCGGCTTCTGCGAGACGTCTTGCGACCTGGTCATAGAACGACAGGGGCCGGCGAGCCACGCTCGCCGTCACCGATGGCACGGGGTGCCGTGCCTGCTGCTTACGCTGGTTTGCACGCCGATGACCGGGCAGCAGCGAGGTTCGTCGTCGGCCTTCTAGCACGGGATGAACCGCCAGCAGTTCACCGTCCTCGTAGATGCGGATCTCGTGCGCCAGACTGTGAACGTCGAGCACGCGCTTGCGCGTACGATCGGGCACGCTGTAGTAATTGCCACCGACCGAGACGAGACCTTCATGGCTCACGCGCCGTTCAAGCCGGATCACGCCGTTGAAGGTGCCGGGCGGCAACGCCTGCAGCGTAGGACGCTCCTCATTGAAGTGCTGAGCGACGACGCGGTGCGTCGTGCCGTGCACGCGGACATTGGCGACCGTGTCGAGCCACTCGCGCAGTTGGCGGTTCAGGTCGGCGAGGTTCTGGAAACGGCGCGCCAGGAAGAAGTCCTGCCGGATGTATCGATACGGGCGCTCGATCTTGCCCTTGGTCTTGGCGCGATACGCCTTGCAGGCCCGCGGCGCGAAGCCGTAGTGCTGCGCAAACGCGACCAGCTTCGCGTTGTAGACGATGTGCCTCTCGACTTCGCTGAGCACGGCAGCCTTCATTCGGTCGTACAGAATCTCACGCGGAGCGCCGCCGAGGTGCTCGAACGCTTCCATGTGGCAGCGCAAGACGGTCTGCAGGTCCTGATGCTCGACGAAGCGTCCCCAGAGATAGCGGCTGTGCCCGAGTACAATCGAGAACAGCCAGATCGAACGCCGCTGGCCGGGCGCGTCGTCGAACTCGACACTGAAGTGCGCGAAGTCCACTTGAGCCTGATGGCCGGCGGGCGTCTCAAAGCGTACCTCGAAGCCGCGCTGGCGGGGCGGCCGGACCTCCCGAACCAGGTCGCCCAGCGCCGTGCGACCGCCCGCGTAACCCATCGCCCGGACCTCACGCAGCAGACGCTCGACGCTCAATTCGGGAAACTCGCGTACGCGTTCGGTGATGTACTGGACGAACGGATCGACCACGCACGGTCGCGGCGTACGTGGACCGTAACGCGGCGCCTGAACGCCATTCCTGATGTATTTGCGAACGGTCTTGCGGTCCATACCCAGTCGAGCGGCGATGGCCGAAATACTCAGCCCTTGCCGATGCAATTCCAGAATCGTCATCACTTCCTCCAGCTCGACCACCGACACCCCCACGACGGATCTCCAGGGCAATATGGTCAGCGATCGACAGGACGGCGCCGCTACCGCGGCGCCGTCAGATAAAAAAACTGGGGAAAATTACTTCGACGAAAGTGGGGAGTATCTATCCGACGCTGACAGCGGATCGGGAGCTCGATGTCGGGCCGCCCGATCGGCCGCCTTCACGCGGGGTACGGTCGACCTGACGTTGCGCATTTCGCCGAAGCGCCCGGGCGGGCGCGGTGAGACGGGGGCCGAGCGCGTTCGCGAGCGCATCGAGCACAATCTGCTCGCCCGGTATCGGCGCACGCCGACGCGCGACGGCTAGACCGCGCTGCAGGGGAAGTTTGCTTCGGCCGACCTGGTTGACTGCTAGATCGATGATCTCATCAGGGCGACCGTACTCGCCGCTGATCTCCACTGCCGGAGATAGAGGCGCGCCGCGGTAAAACGGATAAAGCCGGCGCGCTAACTACCGCAAGCAGCATTTTGTCGAGGCGTCTTAGCCATCGCGTTACTCCGGGGCGGGAAGACGTCGTTCGGAAGGGAACGTGGTTGTACTGTCAGACATAGAAGCGTGAATAGTCCTTCGGATCGAGTGAGTTCGCCGCGGTTTGCACGATGTCGGCAAGGGAACCTTCAGGGGTGGGGGTTCCCGCCTTCATCAGGTCGATGCCGGCAAGCTGCTCACGCACCTCGTCCCAAGAATTTGGAATCTGCGTTTCCTTGCCCTGCCAGATGATATTCTGGTTCATGTCTGCAAAGGGACGGGCCACTTCTTCGTAGCGCTTGAAAGCCGTTTTGTAGTCGCCCCGCGCTTCAGCCAGTTCGCCAGCCAACACATATGCCATGACCATGGCGGCGCTGGTGCCCTGGCCAGTGAATGCGGTCGGACCGGCCGCAGCATCGCCGACGAGCGACACCCGACCCTTGGACCAAGTTGGCATCTTAATCTGCGACGCTGAATCGAAGTAGAAGTCTGAGGCTTTATCCATTTCATCGAGTAGCCGCGGTATCTCCCAAGCCATCTTGTCGCTCATGAGCCTGCGGACCATAGCCTTCTGCTCAGAAATGTCGCGGCTGTCGAACGTCTCGAATTCGCCGGCCATCAGGAAGATTCCGCGAGTCTCGTTATTGTCTCCATATTGCTGGATTCCACCAAAGAAACCGGGGCGCATATGCCAATCCCACTTGCGATAGAGGCCGCGGTAATTGGGAATGGTGAATACGGAGATGTAGCGGTTCCAGAAATGCGCAAACTGCGACTCTTCGCCGAACACTAGGTGACGGACGTTGGAATGAGTTCCGTCAGCGCCGATCACAAGATCGTATCGCTCCTTTTCGCCACTTTCAAATTCGACTTCCATGCCGTCGGTATTCTCGGTGAGCTTGGCGATGGAATTGCCGAATTTAAATGTAACCTTATTTTTTATTTTATTGTAGAGTATTCTGGCAAGATCGTCCCGCAGCACTTCGAGGTCTCCGGCAATGCCGCCACCCGCGCCAAAGTTGCGATCCATGGAGGCAACGAGTTTATCGTCATCGTCATAGAATGCGATTTCCTCCAGTTTGGTATCTGCTGCCTGCAAGTCTTCCAAGATACCCATCTTCTGAGAGATGTGAATGGCGGAACCACGGACGTCGATAGCGTAGCCGCCTGGGCGGATGGTAGGGTGGCGTTCAACTATAGTGGCGTCGAAGCCGTACCGATCGAGCCAATAAGCCAGTGCCGGACCGGCGGCGCTGGCGCCGGAGACCAGAATCTTCTTGTTAGTCAAGGCCGGAGTGTTAAGGTTACTCATTTTATCTCCAATCAGATTGAATTCACCATCTGCAATAGCTGCTTACAGCGGGCGACAAGATCGTCATAACGCATCCAGACAACTGGGAAACTCGTACTGCCAAAGGTATCTATCGTATTCCTGGCGGACCGCGTTCAGTTGCAGCAGTTAGGATATGCTAAGCGGCAGGCGGCGTCATTGCGCAATCCGGCCATCATATAGTTCAATGCGGCATAAGCAGCGAATGATGGAGTATTGTGATGATGAAGTCGTAGATATATGTCTGATTAATTATCTTGATAAGATACTGAATTTGACTATAAACTCGACAGCAAAGATGTGAGAACATGAACTGCAGGAGCTGTCACATTGTTATGGATCTCGGGGTTGCTGGTCCGCACGGAAGGCGCGCAAGGCCGTGCTCTCTACGCGCTCAAGCCTGACCGGAAGGATGTTCAGAACGACATCATGCACTGCCACTGTGGCGCATGGTTGATTTTTAGCGAGGATCGGGTCTTACTCGAGCATCTCCGATCGCAGGCGAGCCAAGAAGGCTTCTATCTCGACGAGGAGCCAGCTTTCACCGTCACCGTGACGTGTCCGGAATGTCTGATGTCCCAAGGCAGAAGAGGATAGGCGAGCTCGAACCGAGGTCGGTGAATTCGACAGCGGCTGGCCACTGATGTCCAGCGGCTGTCTCCCGATTTCTGTCAGGCTTCTATGCTCGGTGCACGACCGCATGCTGCAGTCAAGGCGAGACCTGATCGGCAAGCACGATGCCGCCGATGGCAGCAGACCGTGCGTTTACCATTCGATCGGCAAGGTATCGTGCTGGCGGCTTGCCTACCGCCTTGCGGAACATGGTGACGAACCCGCTGGCATTTTCATAGCCCAACTCCAGCGCCACCGTTTGCACGCTTTCACCTTTGGTCAAGCGTTGGAGTGCAAGGATCACATGCAGTTGCCGGCACCAGCGTCCGAAACTCATGCCGATTTCGTGCATCAGCAGTCGGCTCATGCTTCGTTCGCTCATGCCAATGCGGGTAGCCCAATCACCCTTCGAGGTTTTGTCCGTAGGATCGGTCAACAGCATTTCCGCGAGTCGGCGCAATCGAGGATCGCGCGGCATCGGCAAATGCAGGTCTTCCACCGGCGCCATCGCCAACTCATCCAGCAACACGGCAATCAGCCGGTCTTCCCGGCTCCCCAGCGGGTATAACTCGGGGAAGCAGGCCACCTTCAGAAGCAGTTCGCGCAGCAATGGCGAGACGGAGATCGTACAGCAGGATTTCGGAAGATCCGGTGCGGCGTCAGGCTCCACGAATAGGCAATGACACTCCGTTTCGCCCGATCCGCGTGCCGCATGGGGCAAGTCTCCAGGTATCCATACCGCGCATTGCGGCGGCACGATCCAGACGCCGTCTTCAATTTCGCAGTTGAGAATGCCGCGCACGGAGTAAAGCAGTTGCGCCCGCCGATGCCGATGCTTCGCATGTTCCCAGTCCTTCGTCACCGTCATGGCGCTCAGCGCGACAACGGGCCGGGGGACGTTGTCCACGTCCTTGGACACAATCAAATCGGTGATGGCAATGCTTGACATGATGCGTATCAGACCTCCGGTCAAAGACTAGGCGGTGGCCTAATTGAAAAATATTATGGCTGAATTGTGCAGTGACGTCGAGATATTCCGTCGGTATCGTGTGCTTGACCATGCTGGTCGTTCTGCTTAACGGGCCATTGCGCTTCCGACCTGCAGAGGTATCCCGTTGCCTTGATGAGGTGGGGTTGCCAGCTTTTCCCCTTTAGGTCCCGAAGGAGTATTCGGCATGTTGATTGATGCCTCGAAGTTCCCCGTGGTCTGGATGCGACTGAACTCGCCGGGCACCGACGCCGCCGCCTCGCCTTTCACCGAGTTCGAGGTATTGCTCGCGCGAAAGGAAGTCTTTGTTTTGCTCAACGAAGAGGGTCTTGATAAAGGAAGGCAAGAAGAGCACGAACATCCGCCGGAAGAAATGAAACAAACCTCGCTGTGGATGAAACGCCACAAGAGCGCATTGCGGGCCTTCGTCAGGGCAGGGATTTACATCGAACCGAATACCGCCAAGCGGCTGGCGACCAAGGCATTTGCCCTGATGTATGAGAAATTTTGGGGCTTCCCCATGCTGACGGTTGCGACGAGAGACGAGGCACTGGCTCTGGCGCGGATCTTGTTGCCAGACGCGCAAACGGATGCAGGGTCGCACTAGTCCCGAGAGGGGCGCACGGCTTCTATCCGATCCGGCGACTCCCGGCATGGGTAATGTGTAGAAGTCGCGACCTGATCTGACAGTTACCCGTTCCGACGGTGCGTGACTGTCAGATCAGATTCAGGTGGCTCACTTTCTCCTTCCACACCTCCTTGCCCGCAATGAGCGTCTGCAGAGGCGTGCGACCGCAGCACATCTTACCCTGATGGGTTCGCTCGCCGTTGTAATACGCCAGCCAAGTATCGAGATCGGCCTGTAGTTCCTCGAGCGACAGATACAGTTTGCGGCGGAACGCAACCTGATAAAACTCCTGCAAAATGGTTTTGTGGAACCGCTCGCAGATGCCATTGGTCTGCGGATGTCGCGCCTTGGTTTTGGTGTGCTCGATGTCGTTCAGCGCCAGGTACAGCTGATAATCGTGCGATTCCGGCTTGCCGCAATACTCCGTGCCTCGATCGGTCAGCATGCGGATTGGAGCAGCCCCCTGAAACACCGGACACAGTCACCCACTTACAATAACGGGTAGGCATAAGACCGTGTTTTTGACTCACACCAGGCAGGAAGTGATGGACGTGTTGACGGGCCCGGAGCGTCGGCGGCGCTGGACGGCAGAGCAAAAGCTGGCGATGGTTCGCGAGAGTTTCGAGCCGGGGAAATCGGTTTCGATGGTAGCGCGCCAGCACGGCGTGAATCCGAACCAGCTCTTTCACTGGCGCAAGCTTTACCAGGATGGAAGCCTGTCGGCGGTCAAGGCTGGCGAGGAAGTGGTTCCGGCCTCGGAGCTGGCCGACGCGCTCAAACAGATTCGCGAGCTGCAGCGCATGCTCGGCAAGAAGACGATGGAGAACGAGATTCTTCGCGAGGCTGTCGAATACGGCCGGGCAAAAAAATGGATAGCGCACTCGCCATCGTTGCCGGAGGACAGCCAGTGAAACTGGTCTGCGAAGTCCTCGGCGTGTCGCGCTCGAACGTATCGGCACGCAGGTCACGCGAGGCGACTTGGCGCGACGCACGGCAGTCCAGAGCGACCCACGATGCACCAGTCGTCGAAGCCATTCAGCGGGTGATCAGCGAGCTGCCCAGCTACGGCTATCGACGCGTATGGGGAGCGTTGCGCCGCGAGCGCATTGCAGCGGGACAGGCACCGCTGAACGCCAAGCGCATTTACCGCGTAATGCGCATGCATGGCCTGCTGATGCAACGCAGAGCGACACCGGTTCGGCCGCAGCGCCGTCACGATGGCAAGGTTGCGGTGGAGCGCAGCAATCAACGGTGGTGTTCCGACGGCTTCGAGTTTCGCTGCGACAACGGCGAGCCGTTGCGCGTGACGTTCGCACTCGACTGCTGCGACCGCGAAGCGATGAGCTGGGCGGCCACGACGGCCGGCCATAGCGGCGACATCGTGCGCGACGTGATGCTGGCTGCGGTGGAAAGCCGGTTTGGGGATGTGCTGCATACCGAGTCCGAAATCGAGTGGCTGAGCGACAACGGCTCGGGCTATACGGCCGAGGAGACGCGTCAGTTTGCGGCGCTGCTCGGCCTGAAGCCGTTGACCACGCCGGTGTGCAGCCCGCAGAGCAACGGCATGGCGGAAAGCTTCGTGAAGACCATGAAGCGCGATTACGTCGCTATCATGCCGAAGCCGGACGCAGCGACCGCGGCCAGGAATCTGGCCATCGCATTCGAGCACTACAACGAAAAGCATCCCCATAGCGCGTTGAAGTACCGCTCGCCTCGCGAGTTTCGACGTTCGACGGATTCAGCAACCTAAGTGGGTGCCGTGTCCTGAGTTACGGGGGCAACTCCACGGATCACTGGGCTGGCCCCCTCGAAAGCCGGACACGAGGTAACGCTTAAATGATGAGGTAGTCTTACGCCTATGTTTAAGCCCAGTCACAACGTCGAACCCGTCGAGGTTCTGACCCAGCCCGAGCAACGTCGCCGGCGTTCCGTCGACGAGAAGCTCGCCATCGTGCGCGAGACCTTCGAGCCCGGCGCCACCGTTTCCGGGGTTGCCCGTCGTCATCAGGTCAATGCCAACCAGGTCTTCGCCTGGCGCAAGCTCTATCAGGACGGCAGCCTCTCGGCAGTCAGTGCCGGCGAGCAGGTGGTGCCGGCCTCGGACCTGAACGAGGCCTTGAAGCAGATTCGCGAGTTGCAGCGGCTGCTGGGCAAGAAGACGATGGAAGTGGAAATTCTTCGTGAGGCCGTGGAGTACGGTCGAGCAAAAAAATTGATTGCGCGCTCACCCTTGCTGCCGGGGGACGACCGTTGAAGACGGTCTGCGATGTCCTTGGTGTGTCGCGCTCGAATCTCACGGTCAAGTTGAATCGCACCGCCGAATGGGTCGACCGGCGCAAGACGCCCGCGCTGGACGACATGCCGCTCGTCAACGAACTGCAGGCGTTGGTTGGCGAGTTGCCCACCTACGGCTACCGGCGCGTCTGGGCATTGCTCCGGCGAAGCCGGGACGCGCTGGGCCAGGCGCGTGTCAACGTCAAGCGGGTGTACCGCGTCATGCATCGCCACGGGCTGCTGCTCGAACGCCGACGTCACGCGGCGTCCACGCGTCGACACGAGGGCAAGGTTGCCGTGGACAAAAGCAATGTGCGCTGGTGCTCGGATGGATTCGAATTCCGCTGCGACGACGGCGTGCCGTTGCGCGTGGTCTTCGCGCTCGACTGTTGCGACCGGGAGGCCATGAGCTGGGCCGCGAGCACGGGCGGCTACACCGGCGACATGGTTCGCGACGTGATGCTTCAGGCCGTCGAAAACCGCTTCGCCGGCAAGCTGAAAGCGGACAATGAAATCGAATGGCTGAGCGACAACGGCTCCTGCTACATTGCCGACGAGACGCAGACGTTCTCGAGAGAAATCGGTCTGACGCCGGTTACGACACCGGTCCGGAGTCCGCGGAGCAACGGGATGGCCGAAAGCTTCGTGAAGACGATGAAGCGTGATTACGTGTCGTGGATGCCCAAGCCCGACGCGAGGACGGCACTGCAGAATCTGGCCATCGCTTTCGACCACTACAACGAGTCGCATCCGCACAGCGCCTTGAAATACCACTCGCCACGCGAGTTTCGCCAGCGAGCCAGTTCTCCAACTCAAGCGTGACCGAGTGTCCGGTTATGCGGGGGCAAGTCCAATGCAGCAAACCTTAACCCAGCTCAAGTCCCTGAAGCTCGACGGCATGGCCCGCGCGTTCGAGGAACAAGCGGCGTTGACCGCCAGCACCAGCCTATCGTTCGAAGAGCGCTTCGGCATGGTCGTCGAACGCGAGCTCGCCTGGCGCGATACTCGGCGGCTCGAACGGCTGCTGAAGTCTGCGAAACTCAAGAATCCCCAGGCCTGCATCGAGGACATCGAATACCGGCAGAGTCGCGGCATCGACAAGAGCGTCCGAAACACCGCGACCCTCCGATCCTCAACTTGGCGTCTACGGTCCAACCACCTTTGAGCTGTAGAAGTCGCGACCCGATCTGACAGTTACCCGTTCCGACGGTGCGTGACTGTCAGATCAGATTCAGGTGGCTCACTTTCTCCTTCCACACCTCCTTGCCCGCGATGAGCGTTTGCAAAGGCGTGCGACCACAACACATCTTACCTTGATGCGTTCGCTCGCCGTTGTAGTACATCAGCCAAGTATCGAGATCGACCTGCAGTTCCACCAGCGTCAGATAGAGCTTGTGGCGGAACGCGACCTGATAAAACTCCTGCAGGATGGTTTTATGGAACCGCTCGCAGATGCCATTGGTCTGCGGATGTCGCGCCTTGGTTTTGGTGTGCTCGATGTCGTTCAGCGCCAGGTACAGCTGATAATCGTGCGATTCCGGCTTGCCGCAATACTCCGTGCCTCGATCGGTCAGCATGCGGATCACACCCATGCCGTGCTCCTCGAAGAACGGCAGCACCCGGTCATTGAGCAGATCGGCCGCCGTGATCGGTGTCTTGGTCGTGTACAGCTTGGCCATCGCCACTTTGCTGTAGGTGTCGACGAAGGTCTGCTGGTAAATCCGGCCTACGCCCTTGATCGTGCCCACGTAGAACGTGTCCTGCGAGCCCAGATAGCCGGGGTGAGCGGTTTCGATTTCGCCATGAGCTACATCGTCGTCCTGCTTTCTTTCCAGCGCGGCCACCTGATCGTCGCTCAGCACGATGCCTTTTTCAGCGACCTGCTTCTCCAGCGCCACGAGCCTCAGCTTGAAGGACGACAATTCGTGACGCAGCCAGATCGAACGAACGCCGGATGCAGACACGAAAATACCGCGCCGGCGTAATTCGTTGCTGACCCGAACCTGCCCGTGGGCGGGCTGCTCGATGGCATAGGCCAGCACGGCGATTTCCGTCGCTTCATCGACTCGATTCTTGGGATTCGGCTTGCGCCGATTGCTGTCGAACAGGGCATCGACGCCGCCCTCGGCCACGGCATTCTGATAGCGGTAGAACGTATCGCGCGACAGCCCCATCACCTTGCAGGCCTTCGACACGTTCCCGAGCTCGGTGGCCAGATTCAGCAGACCGATCTTGTGGCGGATGACATTTTGGTTGAGACTACTCACGGGGTTACTCCTTGGCGCTTGCGCGCTGTTTTGATGAAGATTCGCACCTCTATCAAAACGGGTAACCCCGCCTCTTGGCAAGGCCTTACTGTCAGATCAAGTCTGAACTTCTACATTTGAGCTTGTACTGCGACTATTGGTCCGAAGAACGTCGCCGCGACGATAGCGAGATCGGTGATTTTGATTGTCCAGTCCCATGCCACAGTTATCCTCCTAGTGCCCTTGTTTGCTCTTGCCAGCAGCACCGACGCTTTCCCTGGTAGCGGCGCTACGGGCGAGTGCGCCTTTTCTGTTTTCCGTGCTCTAGCTGCCAAGGCACTTGACGACCGCCAGTAGGGTCGCGATTGCCGCGAAAAGGAAGCAAGCCTTCCAGTTGCCGATAATGAGGGGCATCTTCGCTCGTTCATCCGGCGTCATACCTCGCGCTCGCAGCCCAAAGTAGATGAAAGCGACAGCCATTATCACCGGCACCACGACGTCATACGCTGGGCCGAAAACCTGGCTTCCGTATGTCTGTGACATTCCCTGATCCTTTTTGCCCGTTTTCCTTGGCGTTATGCGGTCTGCGGCAGACCGGCTGCACGCATGGTTCCGTTGGTCTCGTCGTGCTTGAGAGGCCGAGCCAGGACCGCTTCGTTAACTTCATTTCCACGAGTGCTATGTGTGAAATCAGCTCTGCTACGAAGTGCCTGTGCATGTGGAACTCCACCGATCAGTGCCGATTCCAGCCTTGAAGCTCGTACTTTTCAATCAGCGCAATCGAGCGCAGCTCTCGTGATCGGCGCGATTCATCGTAGCCCTCACCAGGCACGATTTCCGGCGTGGCCGCACGCGTGGCGTCTTCACGCGCGAGTTGGTCAACAAGCGCGATCAGTTCTTTCAGTTCCCGTTTTGCATCAGTGAACATGATGTGTCCTTCAGTGTCTATTTGCAGCGGCCCAGGTTCGCTTTTCCTGTTTTCCTAGTCGGTCTCAGATCAGAGGGTATCCGCCGCATCCCGAGCGTTGTCCAGCATCTCCGAAGCGATAGCGATGACCTGAGCCTCAGGCGCTGCAGTGCTCGGCGATGGGAATTTATTTTCAATGGACCTTGTTCCGGTCACATCGCCGCTGGCAGCCGTCTCCTCTCGATGCCATTCGGTGACAGCTCTGATTGCATCAGAACGGGTCATATCACCGGCCGCGACAAGGCGTGCCGCACCGGTTGCAATTTCCTCCGCGAGGCGTTCACGGTGTGATTCCTCTTCATCTCGAACACCCTGATTAGATCCATAACCCACTTTTTCTTCTCCTTGACGCCGGCCAAGCCGGCTTGTCCTTGGGTCGGCCAGGCCGACGTTTTCCTACAGTTCGTGGTTCGCGAGCCACATCAGTGCCCCATCGCGTTCGCTACCCGCGAGAGTCGTCCACATGCGGCCTTGTTCATCGACTGCTATGCAGCCGGGTCGCCAATGTTCAGGGTTGCGCAACTGGTTCACCCAGCCTTGGACCTCGCCTTGGAAAAACACCACGACGCCACCCTTACCAACAAGCTCTTCCTGCTCGCGATAGCGACGCGCATCATCAATCATCGTCTTGGCATCCATCGTCGCGTTTTCCTACTGTTTGCTGTCCGCTTCGCCTGCCTTCAGCAGATGCTCGGCCACACGTTCAGCGAACTCCATAAATTGCCGTGCGTCATTGGCACTCGGTTCGTACACTTCGAAGAACTTCGCACCGTCACTCTTACGTTGCACCCAATCACCCCGCAGGCGTGCCGCACAGTCGAGATATCGGAACTGCGGATGCGCCAACACGACGCGAGCAACGTCGGCCGGGAGACGAATCAGGTTCTCGTTCGTAAGGCCGTTGCGGTCGCGCATCGTCGTTTTCCTTACTCGGCAAAGACTTCCTGCAAGGTTCGCAGGGTGTCCAACAACGTCTTATCGGCAACTGCGCCCTCCTTCTTGACCAGGCGCACCTTGTCCACTGCGCGAATCTGATCCAGAAGGATCAAACCATGTTTGCGCTTGAACGTCACGGGAATCCGAAACGGCGCTGGACGCCCCTTGGAAGTCATCGGCGCGACGATGACAGTGCGCAAGTGGTCGTGCATTTCGGGAGGTGAAACGACGACACAGGGGCGCGTCTTTTGAATCTCACTACCAAGCGTCGGATCGAGCGCGACTAACCAGACTTCCCCGCGCATCACCACGCAAGCTCCGCGTCATCGGCATTCGAAAAATCGCCCATGACCAGCGCATCGTCACCGCTCTCGGCCAGAGCCTTGCTTGCTTCCGCCCAACCCTCGCGGGCTTTGTGCTTCGGGCGACGCAGAACAATCGCGTCGTTTTCGACTTCCATTTCCACTTCGCTCTCCAGCCCCAGTTGCGCAAGGACGGGCTTCGGAATCAGCACACCCTGCGAATTACCCATTCTGCGAATCGTCGTTCTCATAGCACCTCCAAAGTAATAACAATGTTACCCCACGCGGTCGCAACAGTCAACACAATGTTATTACACTTTACTTCCCCGGACCCGCGCGCCGCACAGTGCCGCGCGCGGCTTTCATAACACTTCGCAAAACATCTGTCGGAGCCTTTTATCGGACACGTCCAGATACGGCAAAACGTGGTCAAGTTCGGCATGGCCGAGAAGCTGCTGCACAGTCTCGATATCGTGCCCTTGCTCAATGAGGTTACTGGCAAACGAGCGTCGGCCCGAATGGGACGATCCACCGAGTATCCCCGCGTCCCTGTAGAGCTTTGTGATGTGCGATTGAAGGCTGTCACACGCCGAGTAGTCAACCGGCTCCCCAGCCTCGTTGATGCGTCGCTTGGTGTTCATCGCAAACTTTCGGCCCTTGCTTGCCAGGACCAGGCAACTTGACGGCGCGAGTCCGCGATAGTGCTCGGCGGTTAGCTCGATTCCGATCCCGTGCGCAATGCGATGGCCCAGGTAGCACTCCAGAGCCGAAACCGTTTTCGGGTGCGTGAGATAGACGCAGCGCTGCCGACAGCCCTTCGTAATTGCGGCCCTGAGACTGACCTCTGAACGGATAGCGCCCGAAGGGAATAGCACGTCTTGAATCTCGATTTGAGCTATCTCGCTGACGCGCATCCCGCACGTGATGCCTAGCAGGAGAACAAGACTATCGCGCTCAGGATGGCGGGATGTTGCAGACGTGACGGCGAGCAGGTGCCGAATTTGTGCCGGTCGAAGTGTTGCAGCTTGGGCCATGCGTTCCTCTGAATAGGACTCGTTGATGACGTATTCAGAGAGAGATTTGTTCAGGGTCTTTTTCTAGCCTATCACGGCTTGCCGCCTCGATTCCTCGGAAAAACCCACCGGGCGCCGAGCGCCGTCACCAGCGCCACGTCTCGCCGTCGACCACGGCCCACGCCTCGCTCTCCGACACGCAGTCGTGCCGCTCGGCCTCGAGCGCGATCGCGGCAAGCAGATCATCGAGCTCGCGGTCGAACACGTCGGCCGAGACGAACTCCACCTGCAGGACGGTCTGGCAGTCGCCCGCGGGCGTGCGCCGGTAGCGGGCGAGCAGCCCGCGCTCGATGCGCTCGCGCACGCGCTTGGCCGCCGTCTCGCTGTGCCTGCCGGGGCGCTTCGGCGCGATGCGCAACGTGAGCTCGACGCGCACCGCGCGCGAGGGCGGCCGATCGGGCGACCCGACGTCGAGCTATCCCTGCGTCTCGTGCACGGCAGCGGGCGCCGCAGCAGGTGCGGCGCCCGCCCCCTTGAGCGCGGCATTGAAGAATGCATCGACGGTCTGGTACTGGCGCGCGGCATCGCCCTTCGCGTAGTGGGTGGTGGTGGCCAGGCTCGCGTGGCCGAGCAGCGCCTGCATGTCGCGGATGTCGGCGCCGGCGTCCAGGCCGTGGTTGGCGAACGTGTGGCGCAGCCAGTGCGTGCTCCCGCGTTGCAGGTCGGCCGCGGCGCCCGGGTAGCTCGGCGCGAGCCGCTCGGCCGCGCGCGCGAAAATCCCCTTGAAGAGCGCGCCGATCGTGTTCGGATGCAGCGCCGCGCCCGTCACCAGGTGCGCCACGAGCGGCGTGTCGGCCGGCGCCGTCTCGAGCGAGAGGGGCTCGGCGCGCGCGCGCAGCTCGGCGCGCAGCAGATTCATGAGCCGGGCCGGCATCGGCACCTCGCGCCGGCGCCGGCCCTTGCCGTCCACGCGCAGCACGTAGGCGTCCTCGAGCGCGCCGTCGAGCGCCTTGCGCGACAGGTCGCCGGTGGTGGCCGCGGCCAGCTCCGCGCGCCGCAGGCCCGTCGCATAGGCGAGCAGCAGCACGAAGGCGTCGCGCTGCCGCCGAATCCGGTCGGCGCGCGCGGCGTCGCTCCGGTCCGGCTCGGCGCCGAGCACGGGCTCCGGTTGCCAGACGGTCTGCAGCACGTAGCGCCATTGGGCGTGCGTGAGCGTGCGCCCAGCCGTGTCGATCGGCACGGGCGCCGCGGCCGCGAGCCCTTCGAACGGGTTCACGCGCAGGTATTGCTGACGCACGAGCCAGGCGCCCATCGCGGTCAGGATGCGCCGTGCGGTGTCGCGGCTGCGCGCCGAGAGCGGCCCCGCGAACGGCCGCCAGGCAAGGTCGAACCGCTCCACCCCGCCCCGCCCGATCCAGCGCTCGGCCGGCTGCGGGTTGGCGAGGAACTGCTCCAGGTACTCGGCCACGTCGAGCGTGTTGAGCGACGAGAGCGGCTTGCCCTTGGCGACGATGGCCCACAGCAGCAGCCGCTCGGCCTCGCGCCGGTAGGCCCGCTGCGTCTGCGCGCTGCGCGCGCCGCGGATCGCGATCCAGGCGTTGACCGCCTGCAGGTCGGTGTTCATCTCGGCCTGGTGCGCGGGCACGGGCGCGCGGTTCAGGCCCGCCGAGCCGTCGAGCGCAGCCGGCACGCGCAGTGCCTCGAGCGGCACCACTTCTGCGCCCGCGCGCGCGAGCGGCCGCAGGGCCGCGTCGCCGGGCGCGAGCTGCCGGCGCGGCACGAGCGCGAGCCGCGACAGCGAGCCGAGCGTGCCGGCGTGCTGGTCGAGGAAGTCGGTGATGCGCCGCGCGCCGGTGGCCCCGAGCCGCGGCACGGCCGTGTACCAGCGCTGGCGCCGGCGGCGGATCAGCGCCAGCAGGGCGTCGAAGGTGGTGATGCCGACGGCGGCCAGGCGCGCGACCACGGCCGCGTCGAACCAGCCCTTGAGCGTGTGGTCGGGGCGCGGGGCTTCGACGACCGCCGCTTCCATGCGGGCGAGCGCCGCGTCCTGCCGTTCGCGCAGACGCCGATTGCGCGCGACCTTCCGGTCGATCGCGGGCGAGCTCGCCGGCGGAAATTGCTCGAAATTGGGGCCGAGCAGTTCCCGCTCGCTGGAGAAGCAATCTGGGTCAACCTGGTCGCGGAAGGGGCCTCGAGCGTGGCCGGCACGGGCGCAGCGGCCGCTTGCGACGGACACTTGGTCGAAGGGTAATGTCGGCGTTCGCCCTAACCCTGATAACTCGTATTATCAGGGCTATTCATGCCCCGATTCTCCGGGCGCCTCTGGCTACTGCCCGTGCGCCCTCGCTTGCCACGTCCCTCTCGGAACAGCGGAAATCGGTAGTACAGCCACCTCGCGTAGCTGATCACGGCAGGTGGGAAGCGGTAGCCTTTGAAAGAGATCGGCGAATCAACGCACGGCTGGACGGCATCAGTCGATTTCTTCATGCCCTACTATACAAGCCTTCGCGCAACAATCTGATAATACCGACAGTACCCTTCAAAGTGTGCCTGTCCGGCTCGACGCTGCCCTACAAATGCACACTCACATTTTTTACACATATTTACATAGCTGCGCGACGGTTCTCCCGGATTGCTGCGTTTAATCGTCGTGCAATTCGGCAAGGACCACCCACGCCGAACGCCTTGGGCATACCCACATCTTCTGCAATAAAAGGAAAATCATAATGAAAGAAATCATTCAATTCTTTTGTGGCCATGCCGAGCCCGGCCTGCTGCTGATCGGTATGCCGATGAAGCGCATCGCCCCGACTTGAACTGCCAAAGCCCTACCGATCAAGGCCGCAAAGCAGCCAGCGGAATCCCACCGCCAGCGAGCGCCGGCGGCAAGTGTGCAAATCTAATGCGTTGTGGGAGCAGCGTGTCGCGTGATTCTTACGAGGACGAACGTAGCGACATTGCATGAACGAACGTCGGGCCAAAGCCGCTATTAATGGTGGAGCATGACCGACGGAAGGAGTCTGCAATGGGCCCCGACGTACTGATGCAATCACAAGCTGTAATCGAATCCACAAAAGGTGGTGCCATGAATACCCCACAAGAAGCCCGATCGGCGGCCGCGAACCGGCCGCGCAGCGACACGCCTGGCCCCTCTCTAGCGCGAGCCGGACTATGTTATTGGTTGACCGGCCTGCCCGGCGCTGGCAAGACGACCTTGGCCCGCGCTTTTGCCACGCGCTTGCGGGACGGACATCGCGATGCACTAGTCTTGGACGGTGACGAACTGCGCGAACGCCTGAACTGCGACCTCGGTTTTGATCGTGCCGGTCGCGCCGAAAGCGCGCGGCGCACAGCCGAGATCGCGCGTATCGGGGTAGCCGCCGGCCTGGTGGTATTGGTCTCGTTAGTGTCACCGTTCGAGGAGGACCGGATGCGGGCCGCCGAGATCGTGGGCGTCGAGCGCTTCGTGGACGTGTTCGTGGACGCCTCGCTCGACACTTGCATGCAGCGCGATCCGAAAGGCATGTATCTGAAAGCTCTCGCGGGCCTGATTCCAGGCTTCACTGGCGTCACCAGTCCCTACGAACGTCCGATCGCCCCAGGTCTGCACATCGTTACCGATGAGATGAGTTGTGCCGACGGCGTTGAGAGGTTGATGCGCCATTTCGAACGTCAGTGCATGGTGGATCGGTCAGCGCCACACGGTTGACATTACTGCGTTGGGCGAGGCCATTGCCAGCCCTCTCTGCTCCCCAGTCGGGTGCCTATCTATTCGTTCATTATGTTCATTCTTTTTGGATCACCCCGTTCCGGCACGACGCTGTTCAAGGAGGCGCTCAACCTCCATAGCGAGATATTCATTCCCAACCAGACCACCTTCATCAGCCCGATCGCTCATGTGCTCGGCTGCATCAGCGACTGGTCGGTGGCACGAAGGCTGGTGGTCAAGATCATCACCTCGACCGACGATTTTGCCGAGGTCTTGCAGCCCTACATTTCGGCGGCGGAGGTAGAGGATGCCGTCGCGGATGCGAAACCGACGCTCGCCGGGGTGTTGAATGCGATCTACACACGCATCGCGCAAAATACTACCAGCCGCATCAGTGGCGACAAGACACCCGACGATCTGCTGTCGATCCGCAAATTAGAGCAGGTCGGGCTACTTGACAGCGATCTGCGCTTTCTTCATATCGTGCGAGACGTCCGCGGCGCCCTGGCCTCGCTCAAGCAAGTCGACTGGGCGCCGATCGGCATCGAAGAGTATTTCCCGCGACTCTGGAACTACACGAATCTGCATCTGTTCAAGACCATGCAAGCGCGCGAAAACTACCTGCTGGTGCGCTACGAGGATCTCGTCGGCAATCCGCGGCACGTGTTGAGCCTAGCCACCCGGTTCCTCGGCCTGGCGTTCGAAGAACAAATGCTTGAAAACGCGCATCGCGCCCCCGCGCTGCGCCACGATCAAAGCCACCTCAACCTGTCGCGGCCGTTCTTGTCGGAACGTGCCACGTCATGGCGACAGGAATTGACGCCTGATTTCCAGGCCCATTGCGAAAGCACCGCACATGAGGCCTTGCAGGCGTTCGGCTATCTCTGATACTCCTCAGTCCATCAGCGATTGCGAGAGGTGGCCTCGCAAATTCGGACAGACGGGTAAGTGGAATGCCCGGGGCCTGAGCCCGGCCTCCACGATTCCCGGTGCGGTTCAGTTTGTACGAGATCTGCTCGACCAGTTGCCGCTCGCTGCGGATGCTGTACAGCACCTGCAACAGCATCGCCCGCGTCAGTTTCTCAGGCGCGATGCTCGGTCGGCCTCTCTTCACGTCGACTTCGTACATCGCCGAGAACTTCGCATCCATCTTCGACAGTGCTTCGTTCAGCCACATCCGAATCTGGCGCAGCGGATGCGCCTGCGGAACAAATTCCTCTAGCCTCACCGTGCTGAACAACGATTCGTTGTAACCGTCCGCGCCTCGCATCTTCGTGCTTTCCTTTATCTCGGGAACCAACATCGTGCAGGACGGCCCGACGTATTTCAACGGTCTGCTAAGCAAATACGAAATGCCGCTAAGGGCCGCGGCCTTTGCATCCTAGAATCGGACCGATCCCGACGCTACGGAGTGGCGACATGACTGAACCGAAACAACCGGCGTGGCGTCTCGAAACGCTGGCCGTGCACGGCGGCTACCGGCCCGACCCGACGACGCGCGCCGTCGCGGTGCCAATCTATCAGACCGTGGCCTATGCGTTCGACGACACGCAGCACGGCGCCGACCTGTTCGATCTCAAGGTGCCCGGCAATATCTACACGCGCATAATGAATCCGACGCAGGACGTTCTCGAGCAGCGCGTGGCAGCGCTCGAAGGCGGCGTTGCCGCGCTGGCGCTGGCCTCCGGACAGGCCGCCGTATCCTACGCGATCCAGACGATCGCCGAAGCCGGCGACAACATCGTGTCGGCCAGCACGCTGTACGGCGGCACCTACAATCTGTTCGCGCACACGCTGCCGCTGTCGGGCATTCAAACACGCTTCGCAGATCCGCGCGAGTCGGAATCGTTCGCGTCGCTGATCGACGCTCGCACCAAGGCGATCTTCGTCGAATCGGTGGGCAACCCGCTCGGCAATCTGACCGATATCGCCAAGCTCGCCGAGCTCGCGCACAGCCACGGTATTCCGCTGATCGTCGACAACACGGTGCCATCGCCATTCCTGTTGCGGCCGATCGAGCACGGCGCCGACATCGTCGTGCATTCGCTGACGAAATACCTGGGCGGCCACGGCACCAGCCTCGGCGGTGCGATCGTCGATTCGGGAGCATTCCCCTGGGTCGAACACAAGGCGCGATACCCGCGCCTGAACGAGCCCGATGTCAGCTACCACGGCGTGGTGTACACCGAAGCGTTCGGGCCGGCGGCCTATATTGGCCGCGCGCGCGTAGTGCCGCTGCGCAACACCGGCGCGGCGATCTCGCCGTTCAATGCTTTCCTGATCCTGCAAGGCATCGAAACGCTCGCGCTGCGGCTCGAACGGATCACCGACAACGCGCTGCGCGTGGCGCAACTCCTGAAGCAGCATGCGCGTGTGGAGTGGGTCAACTACGTGGGGCTGCCTGAACATCCCGATCACGCGCTGGCGCAACGCTATCTCGGCGGGCGTGGGCCGGGCATCCTGACGTTCGGCGTGAAGGGCGGCCGCGCAGCCGGCGCGGCGTTCCAGGACGCGTTGCGCCTGTTCACGCGGCTCGTCAATATCGGCGACGCCAAATCGCTCGCCACCCACCCTGCTTCCACCACGCACCGCCAGCTTTCGCCCGACGAACTGCGCCAAGCCGGCGTCAGCGAGGAAACCGTGCGACTGTCGATCGGCATTGAGCATATCGACGACCTGCTCGCCGATCTCGATCAGGCGCTGACGCGCACCTGAGCGCACATGCAATACCGGTTCCATTCGGGGGAGATTATCCCTCGTCACGTTCCATGCTGTTTCGTACTAAGAGGCCATGTATGAACGCGTCCCTTTGCGCAAGTTTTCAGGTGTTCCGACTTCGACAGAATGGGTTGCAGCTATGTATTCGGCCTTGTTGCAGCCGACGTTCCGCTGCGGGCCCCTATGAAATCCGCTGACTCGCACCTCATTAGTTCAACGAGCTCGAAGCTCATGCCTCTTACCAGGTTTTGCGAGTCCCGGTCCGACCTGTCTTGTCATCTCACACGATTGCCAACGCAACCTTTCGACGTTCACCCTGTGTTAAACGTTAATCTTACAAGCCGTGCGACCACGGTTATGCCGACTTCACGCTCACGTGATCTTTCCTGTACGGCCTGTCATGGGCGAGCACCGTCCAGATCGTCCGCGCCATCTTGTTTGCCAACGCAACCACTACCACGTTCGATGGTCGCCGCTTCTTCATGCCCTCAACCCACGGACCAGGCTCCTTCGCATTCGTCAGTACAGATCGAGCGCCGTGGATCAGCAAAGTGCGCAGGTAGGTGTCGCCGCGCTTGCTGATCCCGTGGAGGCTCACCTTGCCGCCGGTGCCAGTCTGCTTCGGCACTAATCCGGCCCATGCCGCGAACTCGCGCCCAGACTTGAATGCTTTCGGATCACCCATCATCGCGACTGCTGCCGTCGCCGTCAGCAGGCCAACGCCCGGAATCTCGATAACCGCCTGTACCGCCTTGTCGTCCTTCTTCCATTCGCGCAACCGCCGCTCGATCGTCGCGATTTCCTCATCCAGCTTATTGACCCGCGCCCACTGCTCGCGCAGTGTATCGATCAGCAGTTTCGGCAGCCGCGCTTCGGCACGCGCGAGGGCGTCCTGGACTGCTTTGATCATCGCGGTGCGGCCTTTACCCATCACCTCGCCGAACTCGGCCAACATCCCGCGCAAGCCGTTGATCTGCATCGTACGGAACTTCACCAGTTGTTCCCGCTGACGATGCATCATCAGCACCGCCTGCTGCATTTCGCTTTTTACCGCCACCGCCTTCCGTGGCTGCTGGACTGCCAGCCAGATCGCTTGCGCGTCCATCGCATCGTTTTTGTTGCCAACGTTGAATGCCTTCACAAACTTCGCTGGCATCAACTTAACCTGATGTCCCATCTGCATCAGCTGTCTTGCCCAGTGATAGGCGCTACCGCACGCTTCCATCCCGATCATGCACGGCGCACGATTTGCGAAATATTCGAGAAACTGCGAGCGCTTGATCTGCTTGTTCACGATTTCGCCGGTTTCCGGGGCGACGTAGTGCACTTGAAAGACACTTTTTGCAATGTCGATTCCAACAGGCGTAGCATTCATTTCGGATCCTCCGGTTGCCGGGAAATGCGTGCATTTTCCACCTGGGCACATCGATGCCGTTGGCCCGCGGGATCCACCTTCCTTTGCGCTACATTCAGGGGTGGGACGCGTTCATATCATTAGTTCAAAAACTCCCGAGAGGGGCTGTTTACTTCCTCGGCAAGCTGTTAACCTTGGGCATCAGAACAACGGAAGTCCAAGGATGGAAGCGCCAATCATTGACGACGAACTGTGGATACTGATCGAACCATTGCTGCCACCTGCGAAGCTTCGAGCGAAGAGCGATCCTGGTCGCCCGCGCGTGTCCGACCGTGCGGCTCTCAACGGCATCCTGTTCGTGTTCAAAACGGGAATTCGTTGGAACCACTTGCCGACTCGTCTGGGCTTTGGCTCGGGCGCCACATGCTGGCGGCGATTGAGCGACTGGCAAAAGGCTGGTGTATGGGACCAACTGCACGAGTTGCTTCTCGACAAGTTGCGTGCGGCCGGCCAAATCGACCTGTCATACGCTGCGGTCGATTCGTCGTCCGTGCGCGCCGTTGGGGCGGGCGAAAAACTGGCCCGAACCCCACCGATTGCGCGCGACCCGGTTCCAAGCACCACGTCCTCGTAGACGCCAACGGCGTTCCTCTCGTTGCGATCCTGACTGGCGCGAACACCAACGACGTCACGCAGTTGCTGCCGCTCGTTGATGCGATTCCACCCATTCGCGGCGTTCGTGGCCGAGCGCTTCAGAAGCCCGGCGTCGTCTACGCCGATCGCGGCTACGATTCCACCCGACATCGTCGCGCGTTGCGCGAACGCGGTATCAAGCCCGTGATCGCCAAGCGCCGGACCGAGCATGGCAGTGGTCTGGGCAAGTATCGTTGGGTGGTCGAACGTACGCATTCCTGGCTCCACAATTTCCGTCGCCTACGCACTCGCTTCGAGCGACGTGCCTACATTCACGAAGCATTCCTCAAACTTGGCTGCTCGATCATCTGTTGGAACATCTTCAGACGAGCTGAGCAGGGTTTTTGAACTGGCCTCTAACTCTGCCTAGGCGAAGACAATGAGAAAGAGAGCAGCAAAATCAGCGGGTAACGAAGAATTATCCACACCGGAAAAGATGTACTACGCTGTCTCGTGGCGGGTCAGACTTAGCTGAAATCGGTGGGTAAAGCCCGGTGAAAATCAGCAGCTAAGAGGACATTCCGCGGCTGCTGTTTGCTGCAAGGCTCGCTTAGCTGGGGTGGGCGGCCAAAGCACTTTCACCCACCGGCGGGCCGGCCTCGTGACGCCCCTCCGGACACCAATCTTTTCAATAAAGTAGGAATGCAATGTCGAATGTCACCACTCGTGCCACTTATCTGGAATGTTGCCATGTGAACCGGGCGCTGCTCGTCGCGTTGGACGAACGGGACAGTGATACGTCCAACCATTGTCTGCGGGTGGGTTTGCTCGCAGAATCGTTGGGGCGCGCATTGGGGGTGCGCGATGTAGAGCTCGTCATGCTGCGCGAAGCGGGATTCGCACACGACATCGGTAAAATCGCCATTCCCGACAAGGTGCTGTTCAAGCCCGGCGTACTCGACCACACGGAGTTTAAAGTGATCCAGGCCCACAGCGCCATCGGCGAGAGGATTCTGTCATCACAGAATCCGCGAGGCGCGGCCAGCGCGCTGATTGCCGACGCCGTACTCCATCATCACGAACGGTACGATGGAACAGGCTATCCATCCAGCCTGAGGGCAAACTGTATTCCATTCTGGTCGAGAATCATTGCTGTCGTAGATTGCTTCGATGCATTGACGACGAACCGCCCATACCACGATGCTATGCCGGCCGGGAGCGCAGTTGACCTCATCCAGGCCAACTCGGGAACGCATTTCGATTCCGATGTCGTGAGCGCTTTTGTTGCGCTGCAGCGCAACTGATAACGACAGTTACCCTCGACGGCGCTGTCATGTTGGCGGGCATGGTCGCGTAAGATGGAGTGATGAAACCGCAAGCGCTCTTCTACCACGGCCATCGATTCCCCGCAGCGGGCCCTGTCAGGTAGCGACGTATGTAGACAACGGGCGCAAGCTCGACCTGAATGTTTCACGCGGCAGACGGATTCTGGGCGACCTCGGTCAATTCACGCCACGTCGAGATGAACCGCACCGGGAATCGTGGAGGCCTGGCTCAGGCCCCGGGCATTCCACTTACCCGTCTGTCCGAATTTGCGAGGCCACCTCTCACGACCTGGATGCGATCGCGGCCTACTTGAACCGCTACACCGATGCGCCCAATACGTTGCGCAGCTACCGCCGCGAGCTCGAACGCCTGCTGCTCTGGTGCGTGGTCGAGCGCGGCACCGCGCTGTCGTCGATGAGGGTGGAGGACTGCGAAGCCTACAAGGCGTTTTTGACCAACCCCTCGGACACGTTCCGTGGGCCGCTGGCGCCCGTTTGCCCTGAGGCCGCTGTCGCTCGACAGCCAGCGCTATGCCGTGCGCACGCTGCGCGCGGCGTTCGACTGGCTGGTGAAGGTGCGTTACCAGGCTGGCAACCCGTGGGTGGCCGTAACCGACCCGAAGCCCGTCAAGCGGGCGACCAAGCTGCAGGCGCAGCGGGCGCTACCGATCGACGTATGGAGCTGGGTGCGCGCGGAACTCGCCGACCGCGCCGATGGCTTGGGGCCACAGGGCCCGGACTGGCGCGTGGTGCGTGCGTTGGTGCTGCTGATGGGCGACGCGGGCCTGAGAGTCGAGGAGGCCGTGACGGTGGAGCGGGGCGGGTTGCAGTGGTGGCCTGCCGAGGACGAGACGCCCGCGACCTGGATGCTGCGCTTGATCGGCAAGGGCAGCAAGGAGCGCATCGTGCCGCTGACCGAGGACACCGTGCAGGCACTGCGCGAGCACTGGCAGGACCGCGGCCTGGATCTGGACGCTCCCGGCGCTGCGGCCGACGGCGTGCCGCTGGTGGCGCCGACGGTGGTGCCGCCCACGCCGGCCAGTCGGGAAAAATTCGGCGTGACCGACGCGGGAGAGGTGACGCGCGCGGCCGGCTATACCCCGTGCGCCGGGTCGTGACACGGGCCCTCAGGCGTCTGCTCGAGCAACTGCCGGACTGGGAGGAGTCGGCCTGCCGGCAACTGGCCGCGACCTCGCCGCACGCGTTCCGGCACGCAGTCGGCCGCGGCCGGCATGGCGATCGAGGTGCCGCTGCAGGTGCTGGGCCATGGCTCGCTGCACACCACCACGATCTACGTCAACGCCGAGCAGCAGCGCATGCGCCAAGAGAGCCCGAAGTATCATGCGCGTCTGGCTGCCCGCCGAACCAAGTAAGCGAGAGGCCGGCGGGCGGGTCGGGATGAACGCGGCACGGCCACGGGCACCCGCGCCAGCCGCCTTTCTCGGGAAATCGTTACTCGGTATCCGGTGTCGCCGACCGCGTCGAGCGGCGCCGGCTTACTGCCAGGCCGCACCTCTGCCGTCGGCCGTCGCGATCCGGAAGAAGGCCACCGCGTCACGAAGCGTGGCGGCCTGTTCGGCCATGGCCTGCGCCGCGGCCGAGGCTTGTTCCACCAGGGCCGCGTTTTGCTGGGTCACCGCGTCCATCTGGCTGACCGCGGTGTTGACCTGTTCGATGCCCGTGCCCTGCTCGTCGGATGCCGAGGCGATCTCGCCCATGATGTCGGTGACCTGGCGCACCGACTTGACGATCTCGGACATGGTGGCGCCCGCCCGATTGACCTGCTCCCGTCCAGTTGCCACGTGATCTACCGAGCGTTCGATGAGATCTTTGATTTCCTTGGCGGCGCTGGCGCTGCGCTGGGCGAGCGTGCGCACCTCGCCCGCCACGACGGCAAACCCTCGGCCCTGTTCGCCCGCGCGCGCGGCTTCCACCGCGGCGTTGAGCGCCAGGATGTTGGTCTGGAAAGCAATGCCCTCGATTACCGTGATGATTTGCGATACCTTGCCGGAGCTTTCCGAGATCGACTTCATCGATTCGACGACCTGGTCCACGACGTTACCGCCGCGCACCGCCACGTCGCACGCATTGGTGGCGAGCATGTTGGCCTGCTTCGCGCTATCGGTGTTCTGCCGGACGGTCGAGGTCAACTGCTCCATGCTCGCGGCGGTTTCCTCCAGCGAGGCGGCTTGCTCTTCGGTGCGTTGCGACAGGTCCAGATTGCCTTGGGCGATTTCACCCGCGGCTGACTTGATCGACTCGGCGGACGACTGGATGCCCGCGACGATGCCCCTCAGTTGCTGCCGCATGCCCTCCAGCGACGCCATCAGGCTGCTTTGATCCTTGTCGCGAACCGGCGCCGCCACCGAGAGGTCGCCCTGCGCGATGCGGCTGGCCACGCTCGCGGCCGCGGCGGGCTCGCCGCCCAGCGCCCGGAGGATGCCGCGCGTAATGACGATGCCCAACACAATCGCAAGAGTGATCGTGATCAGGCCGGCGGCCGTCAAGGTGAACATGGTGGCGGTGGTCATCGTGGCAACCTCGCCGGAGCGCTGGTCCAGCAGGGCCTGTTCGGCACTGCCGACGTCGGCGGCCACCGCACGGTAGCGATCCATGAACTGCTTGTCCTTGCTCAGCTTGAATTCATCCGTGAGCGCGCTCAGCGGCTGGGTTCCCGCGTTGACGTCGCGTCTCATCCCGATCAGCTTTTCGGCGACGCTGCCCACCTTGTTGCGCAACTGCAGCAGTTCCTCCAGGCGCTGTTGCTGGGCGGCGTTGTCCGAGGTGAGGCCGCGGATGACTTCGTACGCCTTGGCGAATTGGCCTTGGCCGGCCAGATAGGGATCGAGAAATTTGTCGTCCCCGGAGATCACATAGCCGCGTACCCCCGTCTCCATGTTGACCATGTTGGCCAACATCTCGTCGTTCGCTCGCAGCACGCGATAACTATGGATGTTCCATCCGTTGGCGTCGTTCAGGCGCAGGAAATTGACGATGGAGATCGCGCTGCCGATCAGCGAAATCAGTATGACGATTCCGAACGCACCAGCGAGCTTCTGGCCTACGGTCAGTTTTTTCATAGCGTTCCCGATTGGTTTGTGAATTGTGTGCAATGACGGCAACTGTTTTGGTTGCTGAAGTGATGTTGGCGTCGCAGAATCGGGAAAATTGACTCGTTTAGGATTGTGTGGAGGTATTTGTTGCCGAATTGATCTCGCGATTTCAAAAGTACAGACGCGCAAACGATGTCTCAAGCACGATTAACTTATCTCGCACGCGGAAGATCGATCCGATAGCGCGTGTATCGGGATTCCGTATGCCAGACGAGGCTGCATATCGGCGCTGCGGTACGGCAGGATATGTTCGTGCTGCTCCTCGCCGACGTGACCAACATGGGGCTCGCTGAAGTCGCCGCGGCCACCAAGCAACTGGGTGCGCAAGGCGCTCGAAGACTCGCGACTCTGCTGCGTGCGGAATTACGCGCTCGCGCCGAGCTACCCAGGCGCCAGGCGGGCGCGCTGAGAAAGCGGCCAAGCCCAAGCTGCTCGCCCGGTATCGGCGCATGCCCATTCGCGGTGGACAGGCCGCTCTGCTGGTGGAGTTCGCCTCGGCCGACGTGTTCTACCGCGAGATCGATGATCTCGTCGCGGGGATCGCGCTCGCGGCCGAATGGCACGACTGTATCTCGGAGAGCGAGGCGCGAGCGGAGGGGGGACGGGCAAAAGTGGGGCTGATGAGTGCCTCCGAGGCCGACTGGCGGGCTGTTTCGAGCGACCAATATCTGGATGCGCAGGAGCGCCTCGAACAACTCGCAGAGGGGGAACGATCAGCGAACCTTGATCAAGGTCAACGAGAATGCAATCAGTGGGGCTCCCCAACCCTTCAGCCAGTTTGGAAGCGAACGTAAACAAGTTGACAAGATAATCTGCACGGTCTGGGAGCCGCAATGAAAAACATGACTGTATCCGCCCGCCTAATCACCGGGTTCGGGTTGCTGATGGCATTGTTGCTGGCAGTTGCGGCGATCGGTTTTTACGGGTTGTCACAGTTGAACGAGCAACTGAACGCTGTCACGGTGAACAACACCGAAGCGAAGCTGGCTAACCGGTTGCGCGTATCGATACTGGACCGCGCTATTGCTGTGAGAAACTTGGCATTGCTTACCGATGCGCAGGGAACGGCCAAGGAGGTGGAGCGCATTAGCAGGCAGGAGAAAATCTACGCCGACGCCTATCAGACACTGGCGAAGACGCTTGCGGACGAACTCGGCACGACGCAGCGAGAGAAAACGCTCCTCGTCCAGCTCGAGCAGGACGAAGCGGCGGCCCAGCCTGCATTGCGCAAGGCCACTCAGTTGGGTTTGTCGAATGATATGGCTGGCGCTACTCGGGAACTGCTGCAGAACGTCAGGCCGCTACAACAGAGTTGGCTGGCACACGCGGTCGAGCTGGTCGATTTCGAGGACCAGCTCAACGACCAAGCGCAACATGACGCGGTGCGCACGTACTCTAGCGTTCGCGTACTGATCGCAGCCATCGTTGCCGGTTCGCTGCTTCTGGCAGCCGTGACCGCAATCCTCATTACGCGCAGCATCCTGAGCCAGCTCGGCGGCGAACCCGGTTTCGCGCAGTCCGTGGCGGCGGAAATCGCCAATGGCAATCTGATGGTGGATTTGCACCTGAAGCCTAGCGATTCGACCAGCCTCATGGCATCGCTGGAATCGATGCGCGCCAGGCTCACGTCGATCGTGCACGGCATCAAGACCTCGGCCGAATCCATCTCGGTTGCCGCCAACGAGGTTGCCCAGGGCAATGTCGCTCTCTCGCAGCGCACCGAAGAGCAGGCGGCATCGCTCGAAGAGACGTCTGCCAGCATGGAAGAAGTGACCTCGGCGGTGAAGCACAATACTGACAATGCCCGGCAGGGCAGCGCGCTCGCGGTCACGGCGTCGCAGACCGCTGCGTCTGGCGGTGACGTGGTCCGTCAAGTGGTGGGCACCATGGAAGACATCACGTCGAGCTCGCGCAAGGTTACCGAGATCATTTCCGTGATCGAGGGGATCGCTTTCCAGACCAATATTCTGGCACTCAACGCGGCGGTCGAGGCAGCACGCGCAGGCGAGCAGGGCCGCGGCTTTGCCGTCGTCGCAGGGGAAGTGCGCACCCTGGCGCAGCGCAGTGCGGTGGCGGCCAAGGAAATCAAGGCACTGATCGAAACGTCGGCGTCGCACGTGGCTGCCGGCTCGCAATTGGTTGCCGGCGCTGGCGCGACCATGGATGAGATCGTCCGTTCGGTACAGCGGGTCACCGACATCATGGGCGAGATCGCGTCGGCGTCGGCGGAGCAAAGCACGGGAATCGAACAGATCAACACGGCCGTGGCGCAGATGGACGAGGTCACCCAGCAGAACGCGGCGCTGGTGGAGCAGGCCACGGCCGCGGCGCAGTCGATGGCGGATCAGGCGGAAAGCCTGCGGGCCACGGTGTCCATCTTCCGGGTCGATGCAAGGGCGCAGACGGAGCTCGCTGCACCGGTGAAGCAGTCCGTTAGCGTCGGGCCGAAGCAGGCGAAGCGCCGCTATGAGCCGGCGCAGCCCCGGCTGGCTGCGGCTAGGACGGGAAGCGGCGAGTGGGCCACGTCCTGACCTGCGAGCAGGCGATCAATCGCCTTTTCGTTGCCGCCGCTCTCTGGATCGACACCAAACGCGGGGAGCGGGTTACCCCTAATAAGGACAAACACCTAGCGTTCTTCAGCAAGCCACCCGGGCGTCGTAGTTACATTTGTCTTTCCGATGTCTTGCGTTTTAATGTGGAGAATGTAATGTCCTTTCTAGTTAATCTTAAGATTGGCAGCCGGCTGGCGATTGGCTTCGCCATTTCAGTCGGGCTCGTGTGTGTGATCGGCGCGATGGCGATCTGGCAGATCGGCAAGGTGTATCAGAAAACCGAGGAAATCTCCGGCGAGATCCTGCCAACTGTTCAGACGCTCAGCGATGTCCGAGCGACGGCCAATACCGTTCGGCGCGCGACCCTGCGAGGCCTGCTTGAGGCCGACCAGCAAGGGCGCAACGCGCAGCGGGAGGCTCACGACACGGCGCTGCGGCAGTACGAAAGCCTGTTTGCCAGCTATAAGTCGCTGGCGAAATCGTCCGACGGCGCACGGCTCACCCAGGACATCGAAGCCGCCTGGGCGATTTTCCTGAAAAACGATCAGCGATTGCAGGAGGCAGTCGCAGCGGGCAAAACCGATGCGCTTGAGATGCGGACGCTGGCGACCAGGGGAAGTGCAACCGAGTTCGCGAGCTTCGTGAAGGTGGTCGAGGCAGCGGTACAGGCGAGTCGGGAACGCAGTGATTCAGCCAGCGCATCCGCCTTGACTTCGTACCACTCGGCGGTGCGCGGCACGGTCATGCTGGTGGCGGTGGCGGTGGCCGCCGGCATCGGCATTGCGATCCTGATCACGCGCTCCATCACCCGGCCGCTCAACCGCGCTGTCACCGTCGCGCAGACTGTCGCGCAAGGCGATCTCACCTCGGACATCGATGTGAGCGGCAAGGACGAGACGGCCATGCTGCTTGCCGCGCTCAAGGAGATGAACGCTCGGCTTGCCCGGATGGTGGGCGACATCCAGCAGAGCGCCGACAGCATTGCGACCGCGTCCTCGGAAATCGCGTCCGGTAACGTCGATCTCAGCCAACGCACCGAGGAGCAGGCCGCCTCGTTGGAAGAGACCGCCGCGAGCATGGAGCAGCTGACTTCGGCGGTCAAGCAGAACGCGGACAACGCGCAGCAAGGCAGCAGCGTGGCGAAGAACGCCTCCGAAGTGGCCGAGCATGGCGGCACGGTCGTGAGCCGAGTCGTGGACACAATGCAGGAAATCAGCGAGCGAGCGGGCCGCATGTCGTCCATCATCGTCACGATCGAAGGCATCGCATTCCAGACCAACATCCTTGCGCTCAACGCGGCCGTGGAGGCCGCGCGCGCCGGCGAGCAGGGCCGCGGATTCGCGGTGGTGGCGGGCGAGGTGCGCACGCTTGCGCAACGCAGTGCCGCGGCGGCCAAGGAGATCAAGGATCTGATTACAGAGTCGGTCGACGGAGTGAATAAGGGGGGAGCGCTGGTAGCTGAGGCTGGGGCCACGATGAAGGAAGTGGTCAGCGCCGTGGCCCGAGTTACGGACCTCATGGAGGAAATCTCCGCTGCTTCGCAAGAGCAGCGCAAGGGTATCGAGCAGGTGAATCAGGCGGTCACGCAAATGGATGAGGTGACGCAGCAAAACGCGGCGCTGGTGGAAGAGGCGGCCGCGGCCGCGCAGTCGATGTCCTCTCAGTCTTCGAGCTTGAAGGACATGATTTCGGTGTTCCGCATCTCTGCGAGCCGCGCCAGCGTGCCTAACGAAAGCCCGCGAGCGCGCGCGCCCGCGCCGCGCCGCGCACCTGTGGCACGACCCAAGTTGGCCGCGGTACGCGGACGAGGCGCGGCACCCGAGCTGGCGGCGGCTGGCGCGCCAGCCTACGCGTCGCAGTCGGATTGGCAGAACTTCTAAATTCCGTCACGACGGCGACAAAGCACGCCGAAGACGAAGGCTGGGAGGTGCACCTCGATTTCACGGTTGGCGAGTCACATGATCGCCGGCCGAGGCTCTGACCGTTCTCCTATTGTGCGCGGACCAACCAGATGCACGTCGACTCGCCGATGTATGAGATCACGCGCAACAGCATTGGACGTAATAAAATGATAATCGGAAGTCTTTGAGGTGGAAACATGACTAATGTTAGCTTTCCATGTTATCAAGACGCGGAATGGAAATCCGCGCAGATCGCTCGTATTTGTAATTTTATGAGATTGCATGACGTAGCGACGACTGCTATTGATAAGAGGCGCGATGAGATTGTCTCGTTGCGAAGAGCGGTACTTGAGTCTATCCGCATATCGAGTCGAAAGCGGCCGTATATGGCGGATGCTGCCGCATTCCTAGAAGCTATTTTCTCATTGACGGCTCCGTGTCACCTGGATGGTGCGCGGCGGTCGGCCGTACTCATGCACTCTATTTTGGAGCAGGCAATCTCGCGCCTGCGCGATTTCTCTGATCCGCAGGCAATGAACGAAGTTTCGACCGGGGCATTAAACGAAGCAATGGCGAATTTATTCCAAAGCTGCGAAAAAAACATTCGCAGAATGACAGCGTTGCTCGAAAATGCCGATCGCGAAATTTGTTCTCTGCAGGATATGCTCATGAAATTCATTTCATAATTAACAAATCGGTCTCTGTAAGTCAACAGGCTTCGCAAAATGTGCATGCGCACTTTCCGGGAAACTATTCCGTTTTTGATCATTTTTTGCCCGCCCAAACACGCGCTCTGCAAGTTGAGAGCGTGTTTATAGTGGTCTAGCCGATCTGGACACCGATTTAGGCGAGAATGCTCGTCATGGAGCGGTGTCTGATGCGGAAGCAACGTCGTCCGTTTCCCCCGAATTCAAGCAGCAAGCGGTGCGTCTGGACCTCAAACATGGCTATAGCTTTGTCGAAGTGGAGTTGCCCCCGTAACTCAGGACACGGCACCCACTTAGAGCCGCTAACATAACCTAGACATGACGTAGCAGAAGTCGTATCGTCTGCGATATGGCAAGACGCAAAATCAGCAACGAGTTGTGGGTGGAGCTGGAACCGCTGATTCCGGAATTCACCCCATCGCCCAAGGGCGGACGGCGGCGCACGGTCGATGACCGAGCTGCGCTCAACGGCATCCTATATGTGCTGCAAACCGGTATCCCGTGGGAAGACCTCCCGCAAGAACTGGGCTTCGGCAGTGGCATGACGTGTTGGCGACGTCTGCGAGACTGGCAAGCGGCCGGTGTATGGCGCCGGCTGCATCTGGCGATGCTGCGTCGGCTGCGTGAGCACGACCAGATCGATTGGGAACGCGCCAGCCTCGATGGAGCCAGCGTCTCCAGCCCCCGGGGGGCCAGGAAACCGGCCCCAACCCGACCGACCGCGGCAAGCTCGGATCGAAGCGACACATCGTCGTAGATGCACGCGGCATTCCTCTGGCCGTCACGATCACGGGAGCCAACCGCCACGATTCGATGGCATTCGAGTCCACGCTCGATGCCATTCCTGCGGTACCCGGGCTGAACGGTCCGCCACGCAAGCGCCCGAGCAAACTGCACGCTGACAAAGGGTATGACTTCGGGCGTTGTCGACGTTATCTGAGACAGCGCGGCATCAAGGCTCGTATTGCACGCCGCGGTATCGAAAGCAGCGAACGGCTGGGCAGGCATCGTTGGGTCGTCGAGCGTACGCATGCCTGGTTCGCCGGATTCGGCAAGCTTCGAATTCGCTTCGAACGACGCCTCGATATTCATACCGCTCTGCTTGTCCTGGCTGCCGCCGTCATCTGCTCCAGATTCGTGGATGACTTGTGTTAGCGACTCTTAGGTTGCTGAATCCGTCGAACGTCGAAACTCGCGAGGCGAGCGGTACTTCAACGCGCTATGGGGATGCTTTTCGTTGTAGTGCTCGAATGCGATGGCCAGATTCCTGGCCGCGGTCGCTGCGTCCGGCTTCGGCATGATAGCGACGTAATCGCGCTTCATGGTCTTCACGAAGCTTTCCGCCATGCCGTTGCTCTGCGGGCTGCACACCGGCGTGGTCAACGGCTTCAGGCCGAGCAGCGCCGCAAACTGACGCGTCTCCTCGGCCGTATAGCCCGAGCCGTTGTCGCTCAGCCACTCGATTTCGGACTCGGTATGCAGCACATCCCCAAACCGGCTTTCCACCGCAGCCAGCATCACGTCGCGCACGATGTCGCCGCTATGGCCGGCCGTCGTGGCCGCCCAGCTCATCGCTTCGCGGTCGCAGCAGTCGAGTGCGAACGTCACGCGCAACGGCTCGCCGTTGTCGCAGCGAAACTCGAAGCCGTCGGAACACCACCGTTGATTGCTGCGCTCCACCGCAACCTTGCCATCGTGACGGCGCTGCGGCCGAACCGGTGTCGCTCTGCGTTGCATCAGCAGGCCATGCATGCGCATTACGCGGTAAATGCGCTTGGCGTTCAGCGGTGCCTGTCCCGCTGCAATGCGCTCGCGGCGCAACGCTCCCCATACGCGTCGATAGCCGTAGCTGGGCAGCTCGCTGATCACCCGCTGAATGGCTTCGACGACTGGTGCATCGTGGGTCGCTCTGGACTGCCGTGCGTCGCGCCAAGTCGCCTCGCGTGACCTGCGTGCCGATACGTTCGAGCGCGACACGCCGAGGACTTCGCAGACCAGTTTCACTGGCTGTCCTCCGGCAACGATGGCGAGTGCGCTATCCATTTTTTTGCCCGGCCGTATTCGACAGCCTCGCGAAGAATCTCGTTCTCCATCGTCTTCTTGCCGAGCATGCGCTGCAGCTCGCGAATCTGTTTGAGCGCGTCGGCCAGCTCCGAGGCCGGAACCACTTCCTCGCCAGCCTTGACCGCCGACAGGCTTCCATCCTGGTAAAGCTTGCGCCAGTGAAAGAGCTGGTTCGGATTCACGCCGTGCTGGCGCGCTACCATCGAAACCGATTTCCCCGGCTCGAAACTCTCGCGAACCATCGCCAGCTTTTGCTCTGCCGTCCAGCGCCGCCGACGCTCCGGGCCCGTCAACACGTCCATCACTTCCTGCCTGGTGTGAGTCAAAAACACGGTCTTATGCCTACCCGTTATTGTAAGTGGGTGACTGTGTCCGGTGTTTCAGGGGGCTGCTCCACGAAGCAAGTCGCGCTGCTGGCGTTGGCGAGTCGGTTGCAACCCGTACAGTTACAAATGGACCTGGATCTCGCGAACGCTCATGCCGCGTGCACACACGCTGATCACGTGGTCGTCGAAGGCCGGCAACTGACGGTGGTAGTTGCCGACCGACTGCGGATATAAGGCCGGTGGGCGGCGAGATCGTCTTGTGGCGCGTACCATTGCGGTGGTTCGGCCCTGTCTTGCTCGGTCTCGGCTTCCAGATAGTGCTTCAACTCGGTCGTGAGCATGTGCTCAGCCAGCGGCTTCTTTACCTGGTCGACCAGCCCGATTCACACAGGATCGACTCGGTATCCTTGCTCGAAACCTGGGCAATCAACTGATCGGCGATTTCATCGTGGAACAGTCTCTGCGCCTTCGGACGGTTGCTCTTGGTCACTGTTGCAACGGTCATCGGACATCAGTTCATTCATCATCTCATGACCCCAGTACGCTAAGAGGCCAGTTCAAAAACTCCCGAGAGGGGCTGTTTACTTCCTCGGCAAGCTGTTAACCTTGGGCATCAGAACAACGGAAGTCCAAGGATGGAAGCGCCAATCATTGACGACGAACTGTGGATACTGATCGAACCATTGCTGCCACCTGCGAAGCTTCGAGCGAAGAGCGATCCTGGTCGCCCGCGCGTGTCCGACCGTGCGGCTCTCAACGGCATCCTGTTCGTGTTCAAAACGGGAATTCGTTGGAACCACTTGCCGACTCGTCTGGGCTTTGGCTCGGGCGCCACATGCTGGCGGCGATTGAGCGACTGGCAAAAGGCTGGTGTATGGGACCAACTGCACGAGTTGCTTCTCGACAAGTTGCGTGCGGCCGGCCAAATCGATCTGTCATACGCTGCGGTCGATTCGTCGTCCGTGCGCGCCGTTGGGGCGGGCGAAAAACTGGCCCGAACCCCACCGATCGCGCGCGACCCGGTTCCAAGCACCACGTCCTCGTAGACGCCAACGGCGTTCCTCTCGTTGCGATCCTGACTGGCGCGAACACCAACGACGTCACGCAGTTGCTGCCGCTCGTTGATGCGATTCCACCCATTCGCGGCGTTCGTGGCCGACCGCTTCAGAAGCCCGGCGTCGTCTACGCCGATCGTGGCTACGATTCCACCCGACATCGTCGCGCGTTGCGCGAACGCGGTATCAAGCCCGTGATCGCCAAGCGCCGGACCGAGCATGGCAGTGGTCTGGGCAAGTATCGTTGGGTAGTCGAACGTACGCATTCCTGGCTCCACAATTTCCGGCGCCTACGCACTCGCTTCGAGCGACGTGCCTACATTCACGAAGCATTCCTCAAACTTGGCTGCTCGCTCATCTGTTGGAACATCTTCAGACGAGCTGAGCAGGGTTTTTGAACTGGCCTCTAAAAACTCTGACGGGCTTCATTGCGAGCAACGTTAAATACGCGGTATTACTTGTTCACCATTCCGGCACACTTCTCCTTGCGCCGCGCATATGATGGATAAATATGGTCGATTAAGGAGAAAGGTGGATAGAAAGGAGCATTGGAACGAATTGGTGGAGCAGACCCATGTGCGGGAGACCGTCGGAGCCGCCAAAGCTTCGTGTCGTCGACGTCCGTGCCGATTCCGCGCGAGCCCTCTTCTTGTTACTAGCTGGCTAATTCGATGGCTCAGTAGCTGCCGCCAAATCAGCGCGCCGGAGCTCGCTCAGCCGATTTTTCCTTGCTGCTTAAGCGCGTTCGCTCGTTACTCCACTGACGCCGCCGCCTGGCTCTGCGCAACTCGTTCTACTGGGATCCGGATTAACACCTATCGGACTTCAGCAGGCAATGTGAGCGTCGTAATTAGGTTTAGTTTTCCGGGTACCTGAGCCTTCACGCGGAGAATGCAATGTACTTCCTTATTAACCTGCGGATTGACAGGCGGCACCCGATGTGTTTGGTCGTTTTCTTTCTGCTCTTCTGGCCGGTGCGATGGGGATACGGTGAATCGGCAAGGCGTATCAGAGATGAGATGCAATCATTGGTGCGATCCCATCATCGGTCGAGGCACACTTGGTCTCGATGGCGCTCGAATGGCGGCTTTCCCCCCCGGGGGTCGAGCGAAACAACTTGGGAAGAAATCGTGGCGATCGCGTCGTATCGCGAATGCGTGACAAAGAGAGCATGGCTGATTTGATCGGCAGGCTCGAATAACAAAAGAGGATAGGATGCGAAACAATCTTCCGGTGACAGGTGTCGAATTCGATTATCCCGAAACCAGCATGCTGGTTTCGGCTACCGATCTCTCCAGTCGAATCGAATACTGCAATCCGGCTTTCGTCGAGGTTTCGGGGTTTTCCCGCGAGGAACTCATCGGCCAGCCACACAATCTCATCCGCCACCCCAGCATGCCGCCCCAGGCGTTTGAAGACATGTGGGCAACCATCAAGGCCGGGCGCTCATGGACGGCGCTGGTGAAGAATCGCCGCAAAAACGGCGACCACTATTGGGTCCGCGCCAATGTCACGCCGATCGTGCGGCGCGGAAAGACAGTGGGCTATCTGAGCGTTCGCACCAAACCGCGCCGCGACGAGATCCGCGAAGCGGAGGCGCTCTACGCTCGGCTGAACAGCGGCGCTCATCACGGCGTGCGCCTGCGCCGCGGGCAGGTCGTGCGCCCAGGCCTGTTGCATGTGTTCGACCTCTGGCGCGGGGCCGGGCTGCCCGCGCATATCGCGGCAGCCGGCGCGGCCGGTATGGCGGCCATTGCGTCGCTTCTCGCGGTCGCGGACCGGCTCTCGGGTTCGGCATTGTTATCGCTGGCGCTCGCGGCGTCCGCCGTCGGCACGGGGCTGCCGGCATTGCTGGTAGCCAGGCGCGCCCAGCAGCGGATTGCCGAATTGGAGCAGATCGGCGGCCGGATCGCCGCCGGCGATCTGACCGTCGACGTGCCGGTTGCGGCGGGGGCCTGCACGAGCGGGACCTTGCGGGCCTTGGCGCAGTTGCGCGTGAGCCTCGTCGCGATCGTGTCCGACGTGCGGATGCAGATCGATCAGATGAAGTCGGTCTCACAGGAAGTGGCCAGAGGCAATATCGACCTGTCACGGCGGACCGAAGTGCAGGCCGCATCGCTGCAGGAAACGGCGGCGTCGCTCGAGCAATTGACCGCCACGGTGAAGAGCAACTCGCAGGCGGCCACGCAGGCCAACGCCATCGTCGGAGGCGCGCAAGCCGCGACGCGCGGTGGCTGCGAGGCCATCCAACGCACCGAGTCGACGATGCGCGGTATTTCCGATTCGTCGGACCAGATTCGGGCCATCGTGACGACCATCGACAGCATCGCGTTCCAGACCAACATACTCGCGCTGAACGCCGCCGTGGAAGCCGCCCGCGCGGGCGAAGCGGGCAAGGGCTTCGCCGTGGTGGCGAGCGAGGTGCGGAATCTGGCGCAGCGCTGTGCCACGGCCGCGCGGGAAATCAAGGGAATCGCCGATACCAACGCCACGGCGGCGATTGCCGCGTGCGATAGCGTTTCCGGCACCGCGGGCCGTATGGTGGAAATCGAATCGAACATGCAGCAGGTGTTTTCGATCGTGCAATCGATCGTTACCGCCAGCGTCGAGCAGTCTCAAGGCATCGATAGCATCAACAACTCGGTGACGCAGCTTGATAGCGCGACGCAGCAGAACGCCGCGCTCGTTGAAGAAGGCGCGACGACGGCGGGAAGCCTTGCGAGCCAGGCCAACGTGCTTGATGAAGCGGTGCGCCTGTTCACGCTACCGGATTGAGCACGCCGGCGCTGTCCATCCGACTTGATCCCGTCGCATGGGGCTGAACTGTACCGCCCCGGATTTTGTGGGGGCTCGGATTCTTGGGAGAATCGAGCCATGAACAAGAAGGCAATCGAGTTTTCCCCGGAGGTCCGGGAGCGCGCAGTGCGTCTGGTACGCGAGCAGCGTTGCGAACACCCGTCGATGTGGGCGGCGGTCGAATCGATTGCGCCAATGATCGACGGTACGCCGCAAACGCTGCTCGATTGGGTCAAGCGCGAGGACGTCGACCGAGGGGAACGTGTTGGCGTGAGCACGGCCGAGCGTGAAGCATCAAGGCCTTGGAGCGTGAGGTGAAGGAGCTGCGCCGAACCAACGAGATCCTCAAGCTGACGAGCGCGTCTTTCGCCCAGGCGGAGATCGGCCGCCGATTCAGGCTCTGAAGGCCTTCGTCGATCTACATCGCGACAGCTTGGGGGTCGATCCGATCTGCAAGGTCTTGCGGATTGCCCCGTCGGGCTACCGACCCCACGCTGCGCAGCTTCGCGATCCGTCCAGACGCGGCCCTCGCGCCAAACGCGATGAGATTCGGCAACCGAAGATCAAGCGTGTCTGGCAGGCTAACATGCAGGTCTATCGCGTGCCGAAGGTCTGGAAGCAGATGAACCGGGAAGGCATCGTGGTCGCGCGCTGCACGGTCGAGCGCTTGATGAAACTGCAGGGTTTGCGTGATGCGGTTCGCGGTAAGCGAGTTCGCACAACGATTCCCGATGTGAGCATGCCGCGCCCGTTGGACCGGGTCAACCGGCAGTTCAAGGGTAAGCGCTCTTTGAAGGACGCCATTGCACGACGAGGCTGATTCACCGAGGCTACGTGTCCATGTTCAATGAGCGTGGACAGGTGTGCATGAACGAGCAACACGGAGGTTTGCAGAGCCGGTTGGTGGCCGATCGCAAGCGAGACGGACGGCGCAAGTACGACGAGGATGCGAAGCGCGAGTTGATACAGGCGTGTCTGAAGCCAAGGGTGTCGATCGCGCGGACGGCCATGGAGCACGACATCAATCCGAACCTCGTTCGGACGTGGATTTCCAAGTATCAGCGCGAACAAGCCGCGGGCGAGATAGCCAGCTCCGCGGCGGAGCCGTCACGAGAGGCTCGCGTCGAGTTGTCGACGGCTTCCGTGCCTGAGGTGTAGAAGTCGCGACCCGATCTGACAGTTACCCGTTCCGACGGTGCGTGACTGTCAGATCAGATTCAGGTGGCTCACTTTCTCCTTCCACACCTCCTTGCCCGCGATGAGCGTCTGCAAAGGCGTGCGACCACAACACATCTTACCTTGATGCGTTCGCTCGCCGTTGTAGTACATCAGCCAAGTATCGAGATCGACCTGCAGTTCCGCCAGCGTCAGATAGAGCTTGTGGCGGAACGCGACCTGATAAAACTCCTGCAGGATGGTTTTATGGAACCGCTCGCAGATGCCATTGGTCTGCGGATGTCGCGCCTTGGTTTTGGTGTGCTCGATGTCGTTCAGCGCCAGGTACAGCTGATAATCGTGCGATTCCGGCTTGCCGCAATACTCCGTGCCTCGATCGGTCAGCATGCGGATCACACCCATGCCGTGCTCCTCGAAGAACGGCAACACCCGGTCATTGAGCAGATCGGCCGCCGTGATCGGCGTCTTGGTCGTGTACAGCTTGGCCATCGCCACTTTGCTGTAGGTGTCGACGAAGGTCTGCTGGTAAATCCGGCCTACGCCCTTGATCGTGCCCACGTAGAACGTGTCCTGCGAGCCCAGATAGCCGGGATGAGCGGTTTCGATTTCGCCATGAGCCACATCGTCGTCCTGCTTTCTTTCCAGCGCGGCCACCTGGTCCTCGCTCAGCACGATGCCTTTTTCAGCGACCTGCTTCTCCAGCGCCACGAGCCTCAGCTTGAAGGACGACAATTCGTGACGCAGCCAGATCGAACGAACGCCGGATGCAGACACGAAAATGCCGCGCCGGCGTAATTCGTTGCTGACCCGAACCTGCCCGTGGGCGGGCTGCTCGATGGCATAGGCCAGCACGGCGATTTCCGTCGCTTCATCGACTCGATTCTTGGGATTCGGCTTGCGCCGATTGCTGTCGAACAGGGCATCGACGCCGCCCTCGGCCACGGCGTTCTGATAGCGGTAGAACGTATCGCGCGACAGCCCCATCACCTTGCAGGCTTTCGACACGTTGCCCAGCTCGGCGGCCAGATTCAGCAGACCGATCTTGTGGCGGATGACATTTTGGTTGAGACTACTCACGGGGTTACTCCTTGGCGCTTGCGCGCTGTTTTGATGAAGATTCGCACCTCTATCAAAACGGGTAACCCCGCCTCTTGGCAAGGCCTTACTGTCAGATCAAGTCTGAACTTCTACACCTGAGGAATCAGCCTTCATGCAGGTCGTCACCTCTGCGGCTGCCCCCACTCCGGCTAAATCGGCTGCGGTGTCCTCGCTGAAGGTGCACTTACCAAACGGCGTTTCCTTGGAGCTGAGCCAGGCGAACTTCGATGAACTGACGATGCTCGTCCAGATGCTCGGGAGGCTGCCGTGTTCCGGTTCGACGAAGGGCTGAAGGTCTACCTGCATCGCGATCCGGTCGACTTCCGCATGGGCATCAACGGGCTGTCGATCCTGGTCGAACAGGCGATGCGCCTGAACTCAATGACCTCGGCGCTGTTCGTCTTCGGCAACCGCCGTCGTGATCGAGTCAAGATCCTCGGCTGGGGCGGCAACGGTTTCTGGTTACTGCTCAAGCGACTCGAAGCCGACCGCTTCGTCTGGCCGAACGGTGGCGACACGATCACGATCAGCACCGAGCAGTTGCACTGGCTGCTCGACGGCATCGACCTGGCCGTGATCCAGAAGCATCCCCAGCGATATTACGCGCGGATGAGCTGAACACCACGCAGGTGGCGTGGTCTAATTGGCCATGCCGAACAGCCCCGTCATGCCGAGTGTTGAGCAATACCAGGCACTGCTCGCCGAACGCGATGCGCTGCGCGGTGAGCTTCGGCTCGTGACGGCTCAGCGCGATCTGGCCGAAGAGAAACTGCGGGCCTACAAGCACGAACTGTTCGGCGCCTCGAGCGAGGCGCGCCATGCCGACCAGCTCGGCCTGTTCAACGAAGCCGAGGCGCTGGCGACGACTGCCGACGCGCCCGCGCGCGAGGATATGCCCGGTACATCGGTCGCGGCCCACACGCGAGGCAAGCGCGGGCGCAAACCACTCGATCCGAATCTGCCGCGCGAGGTCGTGCGGCACGAGCTGCCCGAGTCCGAACGGTTCTGCGCCCATGACGGCCAGGCCCTCGTCGAGATCGGCGTGGAAACGAGCGAACAGCTCGACGTGATTCCCGAGCAAGTGCGCGTCGTTCAGCACCAGCGGGTCAAGTACGCGTGCCCATGCTGCGATCTCGGCATCAAGGTCACGCTGGCGCCGACGCGCATCATTCCGCGCGGGCTGCTCACGGAATCCGCGCTGGCGTGGATCATCACCGGCAAGTATCAGTACGGCATGCCGCTGTATCGTCAGGCCACACTGCTGCGTCGCTTCGGCGGTGACATCTCGTCGAATACGCTGGCCGCCAGCGTGGTGCGGGTAGGTCTGGCCACGCAGCCGGTGATCAACCTGATGCGCGACGCGCTGCTCGAATCGAACTTGATCTACGGCGACGAAACCACGTTCCAGGTGCTGAAGGAACCAGGACGAAGGCCGCAGACGAAGAGTTACCTGTGGGCGCAGGTCAACGGCTCGGGGCCGTCCGTGCGGATGTTCTCCTACTCGCCCGGGCGCGGTGCTCAACATGCGCAGAAGCTGTATGCCGGTGTACAGCCCGGCACTGCGCTGATGACGGATGGCTACGAGCTCTATAACGGCATCGCCCACGATCACCAGCTCGTGCATCTCGGATGCTGGGCACACGTGCGCCGCGGCTTCATCAAGGCCGAGGAGTCGGTGCCGAAGGCGGCACGCTCACCGGATCTGCTGGCCACACGCTTCGTGGCACTGATCGGCAAGCTGTTCGCGGCCGAGGCGCGCAGCGCGAAGTGGGAGTCTGAACGTCGGCGACGGCTGCGCGCCCGGTACAGCGCCCGCGTGCTCGTCATCATCGAGCGCATGCTAATCGAGCATCTGCCGGGCGTCGTGCCGTCGAGTTTGCTCGGCAAGGCATTGCAGTACATGAACGGACAGTGGCCCAAGCTGGTCCGCTACGTCGAGAACGGCAACTGGCCGATCTCGAACAACCTGTGCGAGAACGCGATAAGGCCGTTCGTCGTCGGCCGCAAGGGCTGGCTGTTCTCTGATACGGTCGCCGGTGCGCAGGCCAGTGCCAACCTGTACTCCCTCGTCGAGACGTGCAAGGCGAACGGCATCGAGCCGTATCGCTATCTGGTCTGGCTGTTCACCAGGTTGCCGCTCGCTGCAACCGCCGACGACTACGCCGATCTCATGCCTTGGAGAATGTCTGCTGGCCTCAACCGCTGAGGGGCGTCGTTAAAAGACCGCGTACCGCAATCTTGTATGCGGAGCCAAACCCTCCAACAGAAGTGACTATGAAAACTGATGTCATACCAGTAGACCAATAGCCGAAGGCGCCCACAGTGAGCAGCGTCACGGCCATAATACTGGTAGGAACAATCGTCCGGGCTAGATCGGCTACGAGCGCACAGTAGACGTCCTCGGTTTCTAAATTGATTCTCGGCGCCATAGTCGAATGGAGAGACGAGGGTATTGTCAGGTTGTTACGCGAAGGCTTGTATAGTAGGGCATGAAGAAATCGACCGATGCAGTCCGACCGTGCGTTGATCCGCCGATCTCATTAATAGGCTACCGCTTTCCATCTGACGTGATGCCGCAGTTGTTGCTGCCGTACCAACGCAGACGGTAACGGCAGCAGGTGCGTCTTAGTCAAAGGGGCGGCGTCGTTTCATCGGGCTCGGATAACGATTTCAAGATATTGCTGGGGGCGCCGGGGCCGTGGGGTTTTTGTCCAGACCAGCGCGCCGGCCTCTCGCTTACTTGGCTCGGCGGGCAGCCAAGCGCGCATGATACTTCGCGCTCTCCTGGCGCATGCGCTGCCGCTCGGCGTTGACATAGATCGTGGTGGTTTGCGACGAGCCATGCCCCAACACTTGCTGCAGCACCTCGATCGCCACGCCGGCGGACGCCGACTGTGTCCCGAACGTGTGCTGAAACACGCGTGGCGAGGTTGCAGCCAGTTGCCGGCGGGCCAGTTCCTCCACATCCGGCGGTTACGCGAGTATTCGCGCGGCCATCGCCTCGCAGCGCGCCTACAAAGCACATTTAGAAACAATGTGGCGGTAGAGCATCGGGCGAACGTTGAGGCTGCCCACATTCGGCTAGCGCGCGGATGGTCGTCTCCGGATCGCGACGGCGATAACGGCTCTGTGCAATGCGCCCGGCGCCTCCGGCTCTGGCGTCACGAAACCGCTTGATCGGCACCCGCGCGATGCGCGTACCGTCGCGTCGCACAACCCACAGATACTCAAGGCTCGTATCGTCGGTGATCGCGAGATCAACGGCACCGGGCCTACCTATGTGTGGGCAATAAGCAGCAGCACCGGCGTGCAGCCGGGCGACACGTGTGCCGGAGTGCGCCGGAGCTATTCGTCTTCTACTTCTGTGCAGCAATTTCCCGGGCGCGGATCAGTCGAGCGCGCAGCACGTTGCGGCTGATGCCGAGCAGTCTCGCGGCCTGGATCTGGTTGCGATGGCAAAACTCGAACGCGATGCGCATCACTGTATCCTCGATATGTTCGAACAGACGATCGCGCTTGTCGTCGAAAAGAGAGCGTAGCGCGGTCTCGAGCGCCTGCTGTACAGTGTGCTGCGCATCGCCGACCGGCGCGAACGCTCTAGCGGGCACGCTGCACGCAGGGGCGATGTGCAGATCGTCGGCCGCAAGGATTTCGCGATGGCTGACGAGCAGCGCATGGTGAATGACGTTCTCCAACTCGCGGATGTTGCCGGGCCACGAATGCGCGAGTAGCCGGTGCTCCGCGCTCGTATCGATGCCGCGCGGCTCATAGCCCAGCCGCGCGCAGTAGTCGTCGACGAAATACCGGGCAAGCGGCAGGATATCGCCGGGCCGATCGCGCAGGCTCGGAATCGCCACCTGCACCACGTTCAGGCGGTAAAACAGATCTTCGCGAAAATGTCCCGCTGCCACTGCATCCGGAAGATGCACGTTGGTGGCAGCGACGATCCGCACGTCAATCGGGATGCTGCTGCGTGCACCGAGCCGCACGATCTCTCGCTCCTGTAGCACTCGCAAAAGCTTCACCTGAACCGATAGTGGCAGATCGCCGATCTCGTCAAGAAACAGAGTGCCGCCGTTCGCAGCTTCAAACCAGCCGGGCTTCGCACCGAACGCGCCGGTAAACGCCCCCTTCTCGTGGCCAAACAACTCGCTTTCGACTAGCGTTTCTGAAAACGCGCCGCAATTCACTGCGACGAACGGTTGATCGCTACGTTGGCTCAACGCATGCACGTGGCGCGCGATTAGCTCCTTACCGGTGCCGGTTTCGCCGACGATCAGGATATTCGCGTCGCTCGGTGCAACGCGGCGGACGCGATCGAGTAACTGCAGCGAGCTCGGATCGACGAAAACCTGCGTCCGTCTGCGAATCGATGTAGTGAATTGCCGACGGTTCGGCAGCCTGAGCACCGGGGCATCGTTAATGGGCTCGTGCTCGGCAGGCCAGATGGAGGAAGAAAGCGGCGAGTTCATGGGTAGAAGGTCGATGACGGATAGAACTGTTGAGGCTGCACTTGCCCACCTCGCTAATGTGTAGAAGTCGCGACCCGATCTGACAGTTACCCGTTCCGACGGTGCGTGACTGTCAGATCAGATTCAGGTGGCTCACTTTCTCCTTCCACACCTCCTTGCCCGCGATGAGCGTTTGCAAAGGCGTGCGACCACAACACATCTTACCTTGATGCGTTCGCTCGCCGTTGTAGTACATCAGCCAAGTATCGAGATCGACCTGCAGTTCCACCAGCGTCAGATAGAGCTTGTGGCGGAACGCGACCTGATAAAACTCCTGCAGGATGGTTTTATGGAACCGCTCGCAGATGCCATTGGTCTGCGGATGTCGCGCCTTGGTTTTGGTGTGCTCGATGTCGTTCAGCGCCAGGTACAGCTGATAATCGTGCGATTCCGGCTTGCCGCAATACTCCGTGCCTCGATCGGTCAGCATGCGGATCACACCCATGCCGTGCTCCTCGAAGAACGGCAGCACCCGGTCATTGAGCAGATCGGCCGCCGTGATCGGTGTCTTGGTCGTGTACAGCTTGGCCATCGCCACTTTGCTGTAGGTGTCGACGAAGGTCTGCTGGTAAATCCGGCCTACGCCCTTGATCGTGCCCACGTAGAACGTGTCCTGCGAGCCCAGATAGCCGGGGTGAGCGGTTTCGATTTCGCCATGAGCTACATCGTCGTCCTGCTTTCTTTCCAGCGCGGCCACCTGATCGTCGCTCAGCACGATGCCTTTTTCAGCGACCTGCTTCTCCAGCGCCACGAGCCTCAGCTTGAAGGACGACAATTCGTGACGCAGCCAGATCGAACGAACGCCGGATGCAGACACGAAAATAGTAAGCGCGAATTTAAGCGCACCTAGAATTCCCGGATGAATGCGCGCAGGCTTGCGTCCGCAACCACAACTTGCGGACGCAACCTATGACAGAGAACGAAGTTGATTTCTTTCCGCTGCGGGTGACGGGCGTGACCGCCACCGGCAAGCGACGCTTTGATCCAGAGGGTAAGCGCAAGCTGATCGAGGCCTGTATGCAGCCAGGTGCGTCGATTGCCGGACTTGCGCTGAAGGCCGGCGTCAACGCGAACCAACTGCATAAATGGATTCACTTGCGCGAGCGTACGAGCGGGACTGCGCTGACGACAACTCGTAAGCCGGCGCCATCGGCATTCGTACCGGTCGTGACCGTCAACGACGTGATGTCCGTGGCGCAGCGCGCACCCGCGCCTGAATCGCCGAAGAAGAACCACTCGATAAGCTCCGCCGTGCAGGCTCGACTTTCGGCGCAGTTGCCCAATGGCGTGACGCTGCGACTCGAATGCGCAGCGCACGATGCCGCCCTCGTGCGAGCGATGATCGAAGCATTGGGAGTGCGCTAATGTTTCGGCTCGACGCCGAATTGCGGGTCTACTTGCACCGCGATGCGATTGATTTCCGAGCCGGCATCAACTGTAGAAGTTCAGACTTGATCTGACAGTAAGGCCTTGCCAAGAGGCGGGGTTACCCGTTTTGATAGAGGTGCGAATCTTCATCAAAACAGCGCGCAAGCGCCAAGGAGTAACCCCGTGAGTAGTCTCAACCAAAATGTCATCCGCCACAAGATCGGTCTGCTGAATCTGGCCACCGAGCTCGGGAACGTGTCGAAGGCCTGCAAGGTGATGGGGCTGTCGCGCGATACGTTCTACCGCTATCAGAATGCCGTGGCCGAGGGCGGCGTCGATGCCCTGTTCGACAGCAATCGGCGCAAGCCGAATCCCAAGAATCGAGTCGATGAAGCGACGGAAATCGCCGTGCTGGCCTATGCCATCGAGCAGCCCGCCCACGGGCAGGTTCGGGTCAGCAACGAATTACGCCGGCGCGGTATTTTCGTGTCTGCATCCGGCGTTCGTTCGATCTGGCTGCGTCACGAATTGTCGTCCTTCAAGCTGAGGCTCGTGGCGCTGGAGAAGCAGGTCGCTGAAAAAGGCATCGTGCTGAGCGAGGACCAGGTGGCCGCGCTGGAAAGAAAGCAGGACGACGATGTGGCTCATGGCGAAATCGAAACCGCTCATCCCGGCTATCTGGGCTCGCAGGACACGTTCTACGTGGGCACGATCAAGGGCGTAGGCCGGATTTACCAGCAGACCTTCGTCGACACCTACAGCAAAGTGGCGATGGCCAAGCTGTACACGACCAAGACGCCGATCACGGCGGCCGATCTGCTCAATGACCGGGTGTTGCCGTTCTTCGAGGAGCACGGCATGGGTGTGATCCGCATGCTGACCGATCGAGGCACGGAGTATTGCGGCAAGCCGGAATCGCACGATTATCAGCTGTACCTGGCGCTGAACGACATCGAGCACACCAAAACCAAGGCGCGACATCCGCAGACCAATGGCATCTGCGAGCGGTTCCATAAAACCATCCTGCAGGAGTTTTATCAGGTCGCGTTCCGCCACAAGCTCTATCTGACGCTGGCGGAACTGCAGGTCGATCTCGATACTTGGCTGATGTACTACAACGGCGAGCGAACGCATCAAGGTAAGATGTGTTGTGGTCGCACGCCTTTGCAGACGCTCATCGCGGGCAAGGAGGTGTGGAAGGAGAAAGTGAGCCACCTGAATCTGATCTGACAGTCACGCACCGTCGGAACGGGTAACTGTCAGATCGGGTCGCGACTTCTACACATCAACAGCCTCGTGATGCTGGTCGAGCAGTCGTTACAGCTCGATCCGTTCGCGCGAGCGATATTCGCGTTCCGCAATCGCAAGCGCAATCGGGTCAAGCTGCTGCTGTATGAGCGCACCGGCTTCTGGCTCATGTTAAAGCGTCTTGAAGCGGACCACTTCGTCTGGCCCCACCGAGAGCAAGCGGTGATCGAGTTGACGACCGAGCAGCTTCACTGGCTGCTCGACGGCATCGATATCGACGCCATGCAGCGACACCCGGCGCGCCGGTATCGTCATGCGAGTTGAAGGCGGCGCCAACTGATGTTGTCGGTAAACAACGCGCGCGACGGTTGTTGCCCATTTCCGTAAACCCACTGGGCGCGCCGCTCCGGTATGGTGAGCGGCATGGACGAACATGACTTCTCGCAATTGCCGTCGGCCGCTCAGGCCTATATCCGAGAACTGGAGGCGCGCAACCGACAACTAGGCGAACGCATCGCCCAGTTGGAGGAGCAGTTCCGCTTGGCGCAGAGCAAACGCTTCG